>NZ_UQYC01000017.1 GCF_900545205.1 uncultured Veillonella sp.
CTTGAACACGGTTATAAATTCCATGGTCAAGAAACAGCGCCTGGTTCCCTCGCACTTACTGGTAAAATCACAGGCACTAACCATCCATTTGTAGAGCATTTCAAATTTGTAAAACAGTTTGAAGATGAACATACTACAGCTCGTCAAACCATTCCTGCTCCATCTCAATTCTTAGCTGAATTATTCCGCGAAGATAATGGCATTACAACACGCTCCTTCTATCCTGACTTAGAAGAGTTAATTCAAGATATTGCTGCTGCATATCGTCAAGTTATTAAAGACCTCTACGAGGCAGGTTGCCGCAACATTCAATTTGACGATTGTACTTGGGGTATGTGCTGTGACCACGGTTATTGGACTGGTCGTCAAAAAGACAAAAGTGTAACTATTGAAGGAGAAACAGCCAAATATTTACGCATTAATAATTTAGCCTTAGAAGGCCGACCTCATGATCTAGCATTCACAACTCATGTATGCCGTGGTAATTACAACTCTACTTGGGCTGCTAGTGGTGGCTATGAACCAGTTGCACCAATTCTATTCGCCAAAGAAAATGTAGATGCATATTATCTAGAATTTGATGATGATCGCTCCGGTGGTTTTGAGCCATTGCGCGAAGTGTCCCCTAATAAAAAGGTTGTATTAGGCTTGATTACGTCTAAACGCCCAGAATTAGAAGATAAAGAAATCATCAAAGAACGAATCAAAGAAGCTACCAAATATATTCCACTCGATAGACTTTGCCTATCCCCTCAATGCGGCTTCGCATCTTGTGAAATCGGCAATCAATTGACTGAAGAAGAACAATGGGCTAAACTTGCATTAGTTAAAGAAATAGCTCACGAAGTTTGGGGTGATTAAATGAATGAACATACTATATATTTAGGTGGCGGTTGTTTCTGGGGCCTTCAAGGGTATATCAGAAAAATCTATGGCGTCATTTCCACTGAAGTAGGCTATGCCAATGGGCCTACGGAAAATCCAAGTTATGAAGATGTCTGTCATGATAGTGGTCACGTAGAAGCTCTAAAAGTTACATACGATGCGGACGTACTCTCCTTAGACCACTTAATTCAATACTTTTTACGCGCCATTGATCCATTCAGTGTTAATAAACAAGGTGGTGACGTAGGTATTCAATATCGAACTGGTATCTACTATACCGATATAGCGGACAAGCCTATTATTGAAAGTACATTAGCACGTGCCCAATCCTTCGAAGGTAAGCCATTTGCCATTGAAGTATTACCTCTATCAAACTACTACGCTGCCGAGGAATATCACCAAAATTACTTAGATAAAAATCCTAATGGCTATTGTCATATTCCACTAGGCCTATCCAATGAACCACTTGTAGATGACAACGCCTATAATAAGCCTTCCGAGGAAGAGCTCAAGGCTTTATCTCCGCAAGAGTTCGAAGTTACACAAAACTCTGCTACAGATGCGCCTTTCAGCCATGAGCTAACTGATGAATTCAAAGCAGGCCTTTACGTAGATATCACTACAGGAGAACCCCTCTTCGTTTCTGCTCATAAATTCGAATCTCACTGTGGTTGGCCTAGCTTCACGAAACCAATCGCTAAGGATGTCATTAAATACTATCAAGATGACTCTCATGGCATGAATCGTATCGAAGTACGCAGCCGCATTGGTAATGCTCATTTAGGCCATGTATTTGAAGATGGTCCAAATGGATCGCTTCGATACTGTATCAATGGATCTGCTTTACGATTTATCCCGAAAGATGAATTAAAAGGTACAAAATACGAATATCTAATTCCATATATTGAAGACTAAAAAAAGACGCCTTAATCATAAGGCGTCCTTTTAGTATACATAATGATGGCTTACTAAGTATGATATATTATGATATATATTTACTAAGCAGGCAATAACTATATAAACCAAATAAAAAGAGAATATATCTATTAGATATATCCTCTAAATTATTATATTAGTCCAATACGTATACTGTAACGTCTTGGCGACCAAAGTCCATAGCCTCACCATAAGAGTCCATTACAAGGTCGATTTTATTACCCACAATAGCACCACCTGTATCGGCTGCAATAGCTTCACCGTAACCAGGAATAAATAAACGTGTGCCTAATGGAATAACATCTGGGTCAACAGCTGCAATACCACGTACTGCAGGTACACCAGTAGCTGTAATACCAGCGCCATCACCATCGCCAGCAAGGTAAGCAGAAGCTTCCATTACAATAGCACGAGATGAGCGACCAGCTATATTACGAGATGTAGTCACTTCACGAGTACCTTCTTTAATAATAGTAGGTACCATTTCGCGTTGTGTTACTTTAGATACGTCATTTGTTTTAATAACCGTACCATTACTATATAATGTTTCACGTTGCACTCGCTCTAAACCAGGTTGGCCAACTTGAACAACCTCTTCTTCACCTTGTGCCATTGTATCATCTTTTTGACGAATTACTTGAATAGCAATTTCTTGATCTACTGTAGACAAGGATCGGCTTGTCACTTGTGCAATTGTAATATGTGTACCACTTAATACAGAACCATTTGCATCGCCTACTACAGCATAATTAGGCATTTTAAAACCAAGTTCATTAGCAACGCCTTGTGCAGTTGTTTCTGTAGTGAAAACAGCTCTAGTCTTACCATTAACAGTTACATAAACTGGAATGGCACGTACAACAGTTAATGTTGTACCATTTTGAACAGATGCTGAGCTGGAAATAACTTTATCATTTGGATTTAATTTAACCCCAGCATCGCGTACGATACCTTCGTTAGAATTTAAATGTGTTCTAACAGTGTGTGCTGCACCATCTACCATAACGGTTACGGTTTTATCATTATAAGAAAAACCTGTCATAGTTACAGCTGTTACAATCAATCCTGCAACAACAGACGAAATATATCGTTTGTGTGTCTTATGAATTCTCATATTGTAATCCCTCCTGTAATGTAACTATTCTACTACAGATAGATATAACCTGTCAAACGCCATAGGTTAACAATAGGAGCTAAATGCTTATAAATACTGAATTTTAAGTTATTATGTTTTCTATATTTTTTGCAAAAGTCCACTGTATACGTACATATCGATATTTTTAAATACTATACAATATATTCCGAATTGTGTACATATATACGATACCACTACTATATATAGTATGTTAGTTTTTTTTATAATATAAATTGTATTTTTATGTGTTTTTGAATTGTTACCAATTTTTTCTACACATCGCAAAACTTCATTTTTATCTCATTTTTAAATATGTATACATGTAAAAAAGCCTGTAAAAACAGGCTTTTTCACTATTATAAAAATGTATTAAAATTCATCATTCAACACTACGTATGAATTTCATTATTAATTCATCTTAAACATTGGTTGTAAACGCTCAATTACGGTCATTGACTCCTTATGCTCATGGGCAATAGCCTCTTTCATAAGTTCTTCTTGAGCAGAAATCGGATGTTCTCGATCATTAATTTTACGATATGAACCATCAGCTCTCATAATATGAGCTTTTAAGGTATCTTCTAAATATAAATCCAATATACCTTTAACGCGCTCCTTATGTCGTTTATCTTCAATAGGAATCATAAGTTCTACACGTTCATTTAAATTTCTTGGCATCCAGTCTGCACTAGATAAGAATAGACTTTCATTTCCCCCATTTCGGAAATAAAATAGACGATGATGTTCCAAGAACCGTCCTACCACTGAACGTACCGTTATATTATCGCTGACACCGGCAATACCAGGTCTTAGTGTACAAATACCACGAACTATAAGATCTATGCGAACACCTGCAGCAGAGGCTTCATATAATTTAGCAATAACTTCTTTATCAAGCAAGGAATTCATTTTACCAATAATATATGCTTCTTCACCTTGTTTAGCGAATTCTATTTCTCGGTCAATTAATTCCATTATTTTTTCCCGCAAATTTAAAGGGGCGACAATAAATTTATTCCAAATTGGAGGATCGGAATAACCAGAAATTAAATTAAAGAAACGAGATGCATCATCGCCATATTCATCGTTACACGTAAATATGCCACAGTCCGTATACATGCGAGCCGTCTTACCATTATAGTTACCTGTAGCTAAATGAACGTAACGTCTAATACCTGCATCCTCTCTGCGCACAACCATGGTAATCTTAGAATGAGTTTTAAGACCTTTCAAACCATAAATTACATGACAACCTGCCTTTTCTAAGCGGCGTGCCATATGGATATTATTCTCTTCATCAAAGCGTGCTTTAACCTCCATAAGTACGGTTACTTGCTTGCCATTATCCGCAGCCTTAATCAAGGATGCAATAATTGGAGAATCCCCACTTACGCGATACAAGGTTTGTTTAATAGCGAGCACATCTGGATCTGTAGCTGCTTGTGCAATAAATTGTTCTACTACAGCAAAAGACTCAAACGGATGGTGGACAAAAAGATCTTGCTTTCCAATAACAGAAAATAGACTTTCACCTTCATAATCAACTAACTCACTAGGTAATTTAGGTTCAAATGGTACATAACGAAGCTGGTCAAGGCCTGGATAGTTACAGAAATTAAAGTACATACGACAATCAAGATGACCATCTATACGGTATACATCCTTTGGTTCTAATTCAACACTGGTAAGCACAAAGTTTAATAAATTATCCTTTACCTCACCACACACCTCTAATCGTACCGCATCACCACGACGGCGACGACGCAAAGATGCCTCTACTTCCGATAGCAAGTCTGTGGCTTCTTCTTCATCGATTTCTAAATCCGCATCACGAGTAATTCGAAACACCATATAATCTTCAATGCCATAACCTTGGAAAAACTGATTTGCGTAATATGTAATGACGTCCTCTAGGTAAACGAATCGATGTTCCTTATTCCCTCGACTTGGGATTTCAATAATACGATCGAGTACAGATGGAATTGGCAAGATAGCAATCTTATAATCCTTAGTACCATCTGGTTGTATTTGAAAGATACGCACAATAGCATTGATGGTATGATTTGTTAAAAATGGGAATGGATGACCAGAGTCAACGGCTAATGGCGTTACAACAGGATAGATATGTTCCTCAAAGTAATGACGTAACCAAGCTTTTGATTTTACATCGAGTAGATCCGGATTAGTAAAGAAGAAACCGTAGTTTTCAAGTTCAGTTAGCACATTGTTTAAATATGTACTTTGCATAGAAACGAGTCGTTGTACAGACTCATCAATGGCCTTTAATTGTGCCTTAGCATCCATATGAGCAGCATCGTACTTAACAATGCCATTCACAACTTGATGGCGTAAACCAGCTACGCGAATCATAAAGAACTCATCTAAATTAGAGCTAGCAATGGCAATAAATCGGAGTCGTTCTAATAAAGGAGTATTTGTATCAATAGACTCTAATAGGACGCGCTGATTAAACTTTAACCAAGACAATTCACGGTTAAAATAATACTTTGCATTATTGAACATGACGATTCCCTCCCCTTACTAGTACGATTTCCATACCAAATACCTCTGTAAAGTATTCAGAATCTCGATTAAAGGTCCACCATTCTAAGGAGATATCCTCATTAGTACGACAGAATACATATAGTACATTATCTCTTTCTTCCAATGTTACATCAGAGATTTTTTGATTGCTCCCCGCATCGAGTGCACAAGCAACACGAATAATTGCTACTAGCTTTGTAACCTGAATTTTTTGTAATTCTGTCAATGCATTGAAATACGCATCGTCATCATTTGGCGTTCCCTTATAGTGGTAATATACAACATTAGCTACTACTTGTTTTTCTTCTTCTGAAAGCCCAAATATATCGGTTCCCATTACGATATGATACGCATGCTCCCCATGATTTCGTAAATTTACAAACTTACCAACCGAGCAAAGAATGGCAGCTATACTACATAAATATCCCCATCGTTCCGGTAAGCCTTTATGGCGTAAAGCATCACAGAATAAAGCGCTAAACTTTTCTACCTCCGCATCATGAATACGGTCTGTATGATATCTGGCGGCCACAGCACGAGCTAACTGTGCATTTTGCTCCCGCAACTGATACATAAATGGATTATTCTCTGACTCTACCCCATAGAACCAACTAATGCCTTGAGAGAATGAAAAGCTACTAAAAATTAATGATTTCGGCCCTATAGCCGTAATAATTTCATTAAACAAAATCATGGTAGGCATTAAAATATTAGCCTTATATTCAGGTAATTTATAACGGTTCATCAACTTTGTTGCAGTTACACCATCAAAAGAATTAATAAGACCTTTAAATCGTTCTGGCTCAACAGTAATGATATCTTCTTTATTATTTTCTTGTCCCATTAAATGAGTCATATATTGCGCTTCGTCACCAGATAAAACAATACTATCAATATTAAAGGTTTGTAGTTCTTCACGGAGTGGTCCAATCATACGATGTAAATATTCCGTAATAGCCCTTGGAAATGATATAGAAGATCGTTGATTTCGATTAAATGACTCCATAACACGTAAGGAACCACTATGCATATTGCGTTGGAACAGTAAGCTTTCACCACGCCAAACTGTTAAACCGACCCCACCAGATGTAATATCTAAGAATAATGTAGCCTTTGTAGGATCAGTTAGATGGTATTGATGTGTCATCTTGTAATATAGCAAGGCGTATTTGTAATATACCTCTTTCGGCATATCGATGACCTCAACACGCATCCCTGTTTGAATATAAATTTGGTCTAAAATACTACGACGATTAGTAGCCTCACGTATTACTGTTGTACCATATAGTTTGGAACGAGTCACGCCATAATCGGCCATTAATTGTTTATATCCTTTTAAAATATGACAGATTTCTTCAATTGTTTTAAAACTCAACCGAGAGGTTTGAAATAATTCTTCCCCAAAGGTTACTTCTCGCGCTGCATAATCGATAACACGTACATCGTCTATGCCTTTATATTCTAATATGGTAATGCTCATGCTACTGGAGCCTACATGTAACACCGCATATCGTAATGCTTTTGGTAATGCCATTATGCCTCCTTACGAGATTCATGCCACTCTATTTCTAATGTTTTCTCAAATTCCTTTTTAAAAGATTTTGAAAGCTTTTCTACAGCAGTTTTTGTGACACTTACATCCCGTCCCTCTAGGTAAAATACCTTTATAACTACACTCGTATATTTAATATTTACCTCTAACCGCTTAATAAATTGTTCATGACTTTCATCAAGAGCCTCTGCTATGGCTAAAATAATGGAAAGTTTTTGCCCTAATAAGCGTTGCTCTTGATCTAGTAATTTACCATATAAGAAATTTTTATATTCCTTTGGTGTCAATCCATGAGAGTTCATCACTAAAAATGCACTAAACGCTTGTTCCACATGGGAAATACCATATAAATTACTATTAACTAACATGTAACAACCATGGCGGGCATGACTATAATAGTTAACTCGTTTGCCTATATCATGCAATAATCCCGCTGCGATTAAGCATCGTCTAAAATTCTTATCCGCCTTATGAAGTGGCTCTAATGCATCATACAAAGTGGTAGCTAATTTCGTAATATACTTAGCATGCACTAGCTCATGCTTTGTCATACTTAGCAGCACATTTTCCGCAGAGTGGACTAAAATATCGTCGATAATTGAATTTCCACCTAAATAATTCTCTCCATAATAATCGTAAAACAAACCTTCCCGTAAACCGCAACCGCCCACAACGAGTGTCTTAGTATTTACATAGTTAAATAGTTCATCCACTATAGTAAGCCCTGCAATGATAATATCTGCACGGTCCGATGATAAACCACTAATTTTTTTACGAGCCTCTAAGGATTTACCTTTTACATCTTCCAAGATTTCGTGAAATCTATGATATGGTAGTTCATAGTTATGTAGTTTCGTAATAGGATAGGATAACTTACGTTGATCTATTTTAGCAATATTACGAGCTGTACCACCTATACCTAATAGAGGTAGTTTTATATTTTGAAGCCACGTATGTTCCTTAATGGTTTTCTTTACGGCCTTCGTCATCTTCTCTAGTTCTTTAGGAGTATACTCATCACCTTTTTGATAGGTTCCTGTTAAGGTTAGAGCCCCTATAGGTAAGCTAACAGCTTTCACGATATGTCGATTTTTTACTAGCGTTACCTCTGTACTAGCACCGCCTAAGTCAAAGATAATAAAATCTTTGAGCCCAATCGTATTAATAACCCCAAGGAACCCAAGGCGAGCCTCTTCTTCACCAGCAATACATTCTAAATTAAGACCAGTTAGTTCTTTTACAGCTTTAATAAAAGCATCTCCATTTTTAGCTAGACGTACTGCAGCCGTAGCAACAGCTTTTATGGTATCTACCCCCATAGCATCCGCCATATGAACAAAGCCTTTTAATGCGCGTAAAGAACGCTCCATTGCCTCTTTCGTTAACTCATGAGTGCCCCACATATTTTCACTTAAGCGGACACTTTCTTTTTCTTGATATATGAGTCGATAACTACCGGTCTTAGAAATCTCATAAATGACAAAACGAACGGAGTTGGATCCTAAATCTATAAATGCAATACGTTTCATGCTACTAACCTCGACTTACTATAGTTCAGTATGAATATACTTAAGTATACCATAGAAAAACGCGATTCTCACCGATATGGGAGAATCGCGTTTTATAATTTATTCTTCTAGTTATACTTGGTGTATTTTGTAATATCTAATACTAAAGCTCTTAGAATTTGACCAATATTATTTACTAGCATACATGATTACGAGCATTCAAGTTATTTAATACCAAATACATGTTTACCATTATTATAGGCAATCTCTGAAAACTCATCAACATCAATGCCTTTAAGACTTGCAATTTCCTCTGCTACAAATTGAGTTTTGCTTGGATCATTGCGACGCCCTCTAAATGGAGGTGGTGTCAAATAGGGTGAGTCTGTTTCAATAAGAATTCTGTCTACTGGTACTTGTTTGGCTACTTCCTTAAGATTTGTAGACTTAGGAAATACTACAGGGCCAGCAAAGGAAATGTAGAATCCTAATTTAATAGCTTCTTTTGCCATTTCCCAACTACCAGAATAGCAGTGAAAGATCCCCCAGTTCTCCTTACCTTCATTGCGTAAGATATTCATAATATCGCCATGTGCATCGCGATCATGAATGATAATTGGTAAATCTACTTCACGAGCGAGTTCTAATTGACGAATGAATACCCGTTTCTGTGTTTCACGGTCAGAAAAATCATAATAATAATCTAATCCGATTTCACCGATAGCGCGGACCTTATCGTTGTTAAGGGCTTGCTCCTTATAGAACTCGTAGTCTTCTTCTGTAAAATCTTTTGACTCATGAGGATGTGTGCCTACAGCAGCATATAAACGATCATACTGTTTTGCTAAAGCTAGTCCTGATTCAACAGTACCTCTATCTACCCCTGGAATCATAATGTATTCTACGCCAGCATCAAAGCAGGCTTGTAACATCTCATCGCGGTCATTATCAAAACGACCATCATTCACATGAGCATGTGTATCAAAGAGTTTCATTATTTAACCACACTTCCTGCCGGTAATAATTCGATATTTGTTACTTCTAAATGTTCTTCCCAATCAGATGCAGACAAAATCATGCCATAAGACTCGATGCCCATCATCTTCTTAGGGGCCAAGTTAGACAAGTAAATTACCTTTTTGCCAACCATAGTTTCTGGTTCGTAATATTGAGAAATACCACTTAAAACTGTGCGCTCTTCAATGCCGATATCCAATACAAACTTCAATAATTTCTTGGACTTAGGAACCTTTTCACAGCTTAGGACTTTTGCTACTCGAAGATCGAGTTTTTCGAAGTCATCGTACGTAATATTTTCTTTCAATGGTGGAATATTAGATGTGTCTACAGAGTTTTCAACTTCCTCTTTAGCAACCACTTCTACCATTTCCGGAATTTCAAAACGTGGATAGATAGGATCGCCTTTTACAACCTTTGTACCTGTTGGCAATGCGCCCCAAATTTTAGCATCTTCTAATGTAGCTTCACCGAAACCAGGAATACCTAATTGATCCCAGATTTTCGGAGCACCTACAGGGATAACAGGGCTTACTAAGATAGCAATGATGCGCAATGCCTCTGCTAAGTGATACATAGCAGATTGAAGACGAGCTTTATCGTTAGCATCTTCAGATTTAGCCAATACCCAAGGCATTGTTTCATCAATGTATTTATTCATGCGACCAATAAATGCCCATACGGATTTAATCGCTTTATTAAGTTCCATATTTTCCATGGATTCTTCAAAGTCTTTTGCAGTTTGAACAGCTAATGCAGATACATCACGGTCCAACTCATCCATATCATCGCATTTTGTAATAACACCGCCATGGTATTTTTCAATCATTGCAATGGTACGGTTCAATAAGTTACCTAAATCATTAGATAAGTCTGCATTGATTTTTGTAACGAAATTAGGCAATGTGAAGTTACCATCATTTCCAAGAGTGATTTCACTTAATAAGTAATAACGCAAGGAGTCTGCACCATAGGTATCAATCAATGGGATTGGGTCAATAACATTCCCCAAAGATTTACTCATCTTTGTGCCGTCAACAATCATCCAGCCGTGACCAAATACCTTTTTAGGTAATGGCAACTCAAGGCTCATAAGCATCATAGGCCAAATAATAGTATGGAAACGAACGATTTCCTTACCTACTAAATGAAGATCTGCAGGCCAATATTTTTTATATAGTTCGCCATTCCCATCAAATGGAGATAATGCACTAATATAGTTAACCAATGCATCGAACCAAACATATACAACATGTTTAGGATCGAATGGTACCTTGATACCCCAATCAAAGGATGTACGAGATACAGCTAAATCTTCAAGACCTTGTTTTACGAATTGAATCATTTCGTTACGACGAGATTCAGGTTGAATGAAATCAGGGTTCTCTTCGATGAATTTCAACCATTGATCTGTATATTTACCGAGTTTAAAGAAATAGCTCTCTTCTTTAACCTTCTCTACAGGGCGACCGCAATCTGGGCAAGTATGGTTTTCACCAAGTTTTTGCTCAGTCCAGAATGTTTCGCATGGTGTACAGTACCAACCTTCATATTCAGCCTTGTATATATCGCCTTTTTCATAAGCTTTTGTGAAGAGCTCTTGTACTACCTTCTCATGGCGTTCATCAGTAGTACGAATAAAGTCATCATTGGAAATATGCATCTTTTCCCATAATGCTTTAAAGCCATTTACGATATTAGTCGTGTATTCTAAAGGTGTAATACCTTGCGCTTCTGCAGCGCGTTGGATTTTTTGACCATGTTCATCAGAACCAGTCAAGAAACGTACATCATAACCAGCTAAACGCTTGAATCGAGCGATTGTATCAGCTACAGATGTACAATACGTATGACCAATGTGCAACTTAGCACTTGGATAATAAATTGGTGTCGTAATATAATACGTTTTTTTTGTGTCTCCCATGATGAGCCTCCTTCTAACCTTCGAATGGGAAGGTTTAACGTTCTACAATATTATATACATCCCGGCGGGAAACGTTAAAACGCTTTGCCACCTGGCGAATTGCTTCTTTTTTAGGTACCCCTGTTTCTACAAGGTCTTGTACAGCATCTACATACGATACTGGTTCATCCGAAACTTCACTAGTATCAGACTCTACTGTATCAGCACCACCTACAATGAGGACGAATTCCCCTTTATACGTGAGCTGTTCCAAATCATTTACAAGGCTCTCTAAATCAGTGCGTACAAAGGTTTCAAACTTCTTTGTCAATTCCCTTGCCACCGTGATAGATCGATTGCCAAAGGCTTCATACATATCTTGTAAGACCTCTTGTAATCGATGAGGTGCTTCATAAAACATCAACGTTCCCGTTACTTGTGAAAGTCGCTGTAGTTCTTCAATCCGATGTTTGCCCCGTTTAGGTAAGAATCCGGCAAAAACAAAGGATTTAGTATCTAAGCCCGATGCAATAAGCGCTGTTAATGCCGCATTAGCACCTGGCAGTGGTACCACCGTTATACCTTCTTCAATAGCTTTTGTTACTAGGTCAGCCCCTGGATCAGATATAGCCGGCATGCCTGCATCACTAACGCAAGCAATAGACTGTCCCTCTAATAAAAGCTCAATAATATAAGCACCTTTTTCGTCCTTATTATGTTCATGATAAGAAATCAAAGGCTTCTTAATATCAAAATGTTTTAATAATATGCCTGTATGGCGCGTATCTTCGGCAGCGATAGCATCTACTTCACCTAAGATACGAACTGCCCGATAGGTCATATCTTCTAAATTACCTATTGGTGTAGGCACTAAATATAAGATGCCCCATTCGTTATCGTTCATACCAAGAGGACACCTCCTTTGTGTACACATTAGGCTTCTCATAAACGATTAGTGGTGGCTCTAACACAAGACCAGCCTGACCTTGATAGAGAGCCTCTATTAGTACAAGTTTCGCAGGTTTATCTATCATACCGTGAATAAAGCGAATTCGCTTAGCTTGAAAGTTAGCTATTTCCAGTTCATGCAGCACATATTGTAAGCGACTAGCACTATAAATCATCCACAAGCGCCCTTTGTACTTAATAAAAGATTGTACAGCCTTCAAAACATCTTCTAATGAGGTATGTTCATCATAAAGTGCCAAGGCCCGTTCTTCAGATGTAGGCTTTGCACCGCTTTCACAGTCATAAAAAGGGGGATTTACAATAACGCCGTCAAAGGGCTTATCTTGGATATCTCGATACGACATATGGCGATAATCGCCGCACAACATAGATACTGTACGACCTTTGTCATTATGTTCTACACTGCGCTGAGCTAACTTGATAAGGGTTTCGTTAATATCAATACCCGTTATATGACCCGCTCCTAGGGATGTGCCTATAAGTGGCATAACACCTGTCCCCGTGCCAAGGTCAACATAGGATTTACGACCATTGAAACGGCAAAAGTGAATGAGTGCAATGGCATCAAAGGAAAAGCGAAACATATCCGTCCGTTGATAAATTTGTAAGCCATCGATAATTAAATCATCAAGTCGTTCTTGATCATTCATCAGGCAATGCCACCTCGGACCATTTCAAATCGATAGTACGGCCTGCTTCGAGCTGTACCTTCACTGTATGTTTATGGTGATTTACCTTTAAGACCTTACCAATACCTTCATCGGTAACGACCTCTTTACCAATCCCAGGAGGTGCTACATCTTGAGGAGCTTGAGGGCGTTCCTTTTTCACATATAGGTCGCCACCCTTTTTATATAAATCATCTTCATAGTTAAGACAGCACATTAAACGACCGCATACACCAGAGATTTTTGTAGGGTTTAGGCTCAAATTTTGATCCTTAGCCATGCGAATTGATACGGGTGTGAAGTCACCTAAGAAATTAGAGCAACATAAAGGTCGACCACAAGCGCCGATACCATTTAGAACCTTAGCCTCATCTCGAACGCCTACTTGGCGTAACTCAATACGTGTTCTAAATACGGTGGCTAAATCCTTAACAAGCTCACGGAAGTCGATACGACCATCCGCTGTAAAGAAGAATATAATTTTATTCATATCAAATGTGTATTCCACATTGATAAGTTTCATAGGTAACTTACGTTTACCAATTTTTTCGAGACAAATTTCAAAGGCTTTTTCTTCCCGTTCTTTATTCTTCTCGATTTGTTTTAAATCTTTTGGTGTTGCCTTTCTAATAACAGGCTTAACAGGAGCTACAACAGTGTCTTCAAAGACCTCTTTAGGTCCGATCACAACAGTACCGTATTCGACGCCACGTGCCGTCTCAACGATAACCCCATCACCAACGGATAGTTCTAATTGTTCAGGCAGAAAATAGTAAATCTTCCCTGCCTTTTTAAAGCGTACGCCAACTATGGTTAGCATTTAGTCCTCCTCCCGAGCATCATGAAGGGCGATACTAAGACCGTCCACCACGAGAGCGGTTTTTATATGTAAACGCAAAGCCCGTTCCGCTTGCAATGTTTCAGTAATGACCTGAGACAATGCTTGCATAGACCAGCGCGGTAATAATCGTAATAATTGAGTTTTGTACATAGGTACTTGTAATTGTCCGTCTTGAGCCCCCATTTTAAGAGCCATCATATCTCTACTTACAAGACGTAACCAATGCATCAATTCTGTTAGACTTTCACGAGGTAAGCTTTCACAAGCTAGAGAAATCATAGAAAACCATCTTGTTTCAAAAGCGAGCATGTCCATTACCTTAACAGCTAACTCTAGCATTTCAATGCGACCTTGAGTAGCCAATTTTTCCACTAACTGTGGATTGCCATGACCGGCTAACAAAGCCTGCTCAATATCACCTGTGATGCCACGTGCCACAAGTGCCGTGCGAATCGTATCTACATCAACACTGTTAAAACCAACGCCCATACATCTTGAAACGATGGTCGGCAATACGGTGTTAATTTTATTCGTAATAATGATGAAATACACCTGTTCTGGCGGTTCTTCAATGGTTTTTAACATAGCATTTGCCATGACTGCGTTAGCCGTATGAAAGTCCTCCACAATAACTACGCGATTACCATTCCCGGCCACAGACAGATGGTCTTGTAGTAAGGAATACCACTGTTCCACCTTTAAGGTTGTCTTCATAGGACGAATCCAAAAGGCATCCCCCTTATCCATATAGATAGGCAAACCTTCTGCTTCAATACGTTTTTCGGTCTCACCATTAGCAAGACGTGCTTCTTTAACGTCAGCTAAATACGATTCTCCCTTGGGTTGAGAGAATACTTGACGTCCTAATAATAAGGATGCCAAACCGATTGCCATATCTAGCTTGCCAAGACCTGCTTCACCATAAAACAAAAGGCTATGTGGCAATGCATTGCGACTTACAAGTTCCGATAGGTGTGCCTTGATCGAATCTTGACCAATTATAGAATCAAAATATGTCATAGCCCCTCCTATCAATACATGCTCAATATTAATATTATATAAGAAAAAGGCGACTTTTAAAAGAGTCGCCCTATCCTAAGGTAGTAGATTTACTACTGCTTGATATACATCGTTATGAATTTCTTCAATGGTGCGCAATGCATATTGACTGGAATCATCTTTTGTAGCACAAGGAATTCGGTGCCATTGATAGCGTTCTACTAGCTCTTCATAGGCATCGTGAACAGCTACTAAATATTGATGATTTCCTTCATGAATATCCCCTGTATTACCGCCCGTTTTACCAGTGCGCTCCGCCATAAGGGCTTCACTCACTTCGAGAGGCATATCTAAGAGACATACCGCATCAGGTGTGGGCAAAGCAAATTTGTTAAATTCAAAGTCTTCAAGCCAATCTAAAAATGCAGTACGTTCCTTTGGATCATTGTATTTAACCATTTGGTGTACCATATTAGACGTCGTATAGCGATCTGCAATAATGATGCCTCCATTTTTATAGAACTCTTCCCAATCAGTTCTAAAGGATGCAAAGCGATCTATGGCATACATGGAGCTTGCCACATAAGGATTTACATCATGCACATCTTTGCCAAATTCTCCAGCTAGATACATTTTTATAGGCATAGCAGCACCGCTATCATAATTCGGAAAGCTTACAGATTTAACTGCATGACCTTCCTTGGTTAATCGCTCTACTAATAGTTTAGTTTGTGTAGCCTTACCGCTGCCATCTCCACCTTCTAGTATGATTAAAGTCCCCATAATTACTCCTGTAACACCCAAATTGTTTCCAATGTCATATCATCAGCCCCATTCGGTACATAACCTAGAGCCTTACGATTCTCTATATATTGTAACACAGACTCACTAATCACTTCACCTACTGCTACACAAGGAATCCCTGGAGGATAATAAGCAATTGTCTCTCCTGCTATACGATGAAGTGCGTCTTGTAACCGTACTTGCTCCCGATTGGCATACATAGCATTACGAGGCGTTACTCTTACAATAGGCTCAGGCAATAAAGCTGAATCTTTGCTAAGGTAATGCAAATTCTCATCCTTCGTATCATTTGATTCATGAGATGTACTTAACACCGTATCGCTGATAGACCGTACAGCTTGAATAAGAGCCGTTATTGACTCTTTTGTATCGCCAATGGTAATGAGTACTAGTACATGATGAGCTTGTACTAACTCCACCTCAATACGATGTTCTCGTAACATCCGTTCAAATGCAACACCTGTAAGACCTAGTTCTTTAGCATCGATGAGTACCTTGGTACAGTCATAGTTTACCACTCGATCTTCTATGTCTCTGTATTCCATAGTAGTAATACCGGAAATCTTATGTAATTCACTACGTAAATATAAGCTCAATTCCACGGTTCGACGAATTAGGTCTTCACCTACTGTAGCCAATTGATGACGCGCCATATCTAAGGATGCCAAAAAAATATAATTTGGACTTGTACTTTGTAACATTTGATGCATTTGTGTAATGCGACGTTTATTAATTCTTTCACCTTGCCCTAATAGCCACGATGTTTGTGTTAATGAGCCTACCGTTTTATGCGTGCTCTGTGCCACTAAGTCTGCACCTGCTGCAATGGCCTCGATAGGTAACGTGTTTGAAAATGGTAAATGTGGGCCGTGCGCTTCATCAACAAGAACAATCATGCCTCGTTTATGCGCTTCTTTCACAATATTTACAATATCGACACCTACACCATAATAATTTGGATACACTAAGAGAATCGCCTTAGCTTCTGGATTTGCATCCATGATTTTAACAGCATCGTCCAACGATACACCTAAGGGAATGCCCCAGCGCTCATCGAATTGGCAATCCATATAGACCGGTTTAGCACCAGATAACACAAGTCCACTAATAACTGAACGATGTGCTTCTCGAGGAATGATAATGGTTTCATCAGGACCTACAGTGCCCATAATCATCGCTTCAATTAAAGCAGTAGTACCATTAATGGAGAACCAACAATGATCAGCTCCATATAACCGTGCTGTTAAGTCCTGAGCCTCTTTTAATTCCCCTTCAGGTTCATGTAAATCATCTAAGGCATACATAACACCTAAGTCATAGGGTAGTGCCGGTCCCATCCAGTCTTTTAGTAGTTGAGGTGCTTCTACACCAATCTTATGGCCTGGTGTATGAAAAGGCACAAAATGTTGTTTTTTATATGATTCTAAGGCCTCTACAAAAGGCATTCTTTCTTGATTACTCATATATACCTCGTAAAAAAGGCATGAATCTCAATGAGACTCATGCCCTTATGCATGTTATTTATCGCTGTGGACGACGCTTAGGATTGAATTGATTCATCCCTTTATCGATGCCCACCTCTAAAGTACCTAAGACTGCTTTCACAGTATCCTTGATACCTTTTTGTACCTTCTCTTGTGATTCTTCACTAAATGGTGCTAACACATGATCAATGACAGTCCATTGTGGTAATGGACGGCCAATGCCTACACGGAAACGTGGAAAGTTTTCAGTGCCTATATGGGAAATCAAGGATTTAATCCCATTATGACCACCAGAACTACCATTTGGTCGAATACGTAATTTGCCTACCGGTAAATCCATATCATCATAAATACAGTACACATCAGATGGGTCAATCTTATAATACCGCATCAACGGACCGACAGACTCACCACTGGCATTCATAAATGTTTGTGGCTTTACAAGCAATACCTTCTCACCATCTACAGTAATACTGCACACCTCTGCACGTTGTTCCTCTTTCCAAGGCGTGTGAGATACGGTATCTGCAATGGCATCGATAACCATAAATCCAATATTATGTTTTGTCGCTTCATATTGCTTGCCTGGATTACCAAGGCCTACTACTAATTTCAAGAATCACCTATTATTTATCAAATAAATTACTTACTGAAACTTCATGAAAGATACGCATAATTGCTTCGCCCAATAATGGAGCTACAGATAGTTGCGTTACATTGTCTAATTTGCAATTTTCTGGTAATGGCATTGTGTTTGTTACGATTAGCTCTTTAATGTTAGAGTTTGCAATGCGTTCACTTGCTGGATCTGTTAATACAGCATGGGTAACAGCAGCCATAACAGATTTTGCACCAAATTCTTCTAATGCTTTAGCACCTTCTACAAGGGAACCTGCTGTATCTACAATATCGTCAACGATGATGCAGTTTTTACCTTTTACATCGCCAATAAGGTTCATAACTTTAGCTACGCCTGGTTCAGGACGTTTTTTCTCGATAATTGCGATTGGCGCACCGATGCGGTCAGCCAAATCACGAGCACGAGTTACACCGCCAAGGTCTGGAGATACAACAATCACATCTTCAAGATTTTTTTCATTAATGTATTTAGCCAAAATAGAAGCACCATATAAATGATCTACTGGCACATCAAAGAATCCTTGAATTTGACCTGCATGCAAGTCAATTGTTACAAGACGTGTAATACCAGATGTTTGCATCAAGTTTGCTACTAATTTTGCTGTGATTGGTTCACGGCCACGAGTCTTACGGTCTTGGCGAGCATAGCCATAGTAAGGAACTACAGCCGTAATATGACGTGCAGAAGCGCGTTTTAACGCATCAGCCATAACCATTAATTCCATCAAATTGTCGTTTACAGGATAGCTAGTTGGTTGAATGATAAATACATCTTTGCCACGTACGCTTTCATCAATCATAATTTGTACTTCGCCATTGTTAAAGCGACCTACAAATGCTTCACCTAAAGGCAAACCTAAATAATCACAAATTTCCTTTGCCAATGCAGGATTCGCATTACCTGTGAAAATTTTAAGTTTTTTGCCGTCTTCAAATGCCATTTTGTTACCCTTTCATTTGTTCCTATACTGGTTACTTATCCATAATCATCCATTACAGATACACACTATTGCCTTTTTATTGTATACTATTTTGCCCTAATTGTGTTAAAAAATTATAATATTTTTTTATTTCTTTTTGAAAGTATCATCAGTTACCCAATTTTCTTTCACAATTTGCTTGCTACGGCCTACGGCTAACGCCTTATCTGGTACATTTTTAGTAATGGTAGAACCTGCACCTACATAGCTATAATTACCTACTGTTACAGGAGCTACTAAATTACTATTACAGCCTACAAAAGCACCATCGCCAATTGTCGTACGATGTTTAACTTTACCATCATAGTTTACAGTAATCGTACCGCAGCCAATATTAACACCAGAGCCTACGTCGCTGTCGCCGATATAGGAAAGATGTGGGAACTTAGTACCTTCCCCAACATTGGAGTTTTTAACCTCTACGAAGTTACCTACATGAACCTTATTACCAAGCACGGTATTAGGGCGCAAGTGAACATATGGACCTACATCTACACCGTCTTTTACTTCGCAGTCATGACCATATGTGAAGTGGATAATCGTATCATTACCTACTTTTACATTCGTCAAACGAGTATGTGGACCAATTTCACAGCGCTCACCAATGACAGTATTTCCTTCGAGGATTGTGCCAGGATGCAAGATTGTATCAGCTCCTACTGTTACCTCTGGAGCTACATATGTATTGGCTGGATCAATAATAGTAACACCAGCTGTCATTAGCTCAACATTTTTACGATGTTTCAAAATAGCTTCGGCTTCCGCTAATTGCAAGCGAGAGTTTACGCCTAGAGACTCTTCAAAGTCCTTTGTCATATATGCGCTTACCTTGTCGCCACCATTTACAAGAATACCAACTACATCTGTGATATACAATTCACCTTGTGCATTATCATCAGATAATTGGTCTAAGCAAGGCCATAATTTTTTACTATCAAAAGCATACATGCCTGTATTAACTTCTTGAACAGCTAATTCCTCTGGTTTACCATCTTTTTGCTCTACAATGCGAACTACAGAACCTTCTTCATTGCGGATAATACGGCCATAACCTGTTGGATCTGGCATATGAGCGGTTAAAATTGTCGCTGCTGCACCAGAATTTTTATGTTCTTCTAACAGTGCTTCTAAACTTTCTTTTGTAACAAGTGGTGTATCGCCACAAAGTAATAAGATAGTTCCGTCATAATCACCAAGTACTGGTTGAGCCATTTTTACAGCATGACCTGTACCATTTTGCTCTTCTTGGCGAACGAATTCAGCGCGATTACCTAAATAATTTTGTACTGCATCACCACCAAAACCAACGATAACAACATCGCGATTTGTACCGATAGACTGAACCGTTTCAAGAACGCGCTCTACCATCGCCTTACCGCCAACCTTGTGCAATACCTTTGGCAATTTAGACTTCATGCGCGTACCCTTACCAGCAGCTAAAATAAGGCTTGCAATATTCATAGTAATCTCCTATCTGTTATCTCTCATATATCTGACTTTTTAATAGTACTTACATCATATTAGCCCATTGTCCAATATGCGATATAAAGTCATTATATCTAACTATAATGTATCTAATATTAATTGTTTATTCTTCATCAAATACTGGTTCTATATTAATTTTCTTTGTATTTTCATCAATACCATAGAACGTAAATAATGATTCATAATCATCGATTAATTTTGGATTTGGCTCTGCCGTTGCTACAAGAACTCCAGTGCCAACAACGACACCACTCATTTCTACAACAAGTTCTTTAAGACCTTTTGCAGTGCCCCCTGCTTTCATAAAATCATCGATAATTAAAACTCTAGCATTAGGAGGAATCGCTCTCTTTGTTAGCGTCATCGTTTGAATACGACCAGAGGATCCTGTCACATAGTTGATACTAATAGCAGACCCTTCTGTCACCTTACTATCACGACGAGCAATGACGAGAGGCTTATTGAAAGCTCGTGCTACCATGACAGCTAACGGAATCCCCTTTGTTTCAACGGTCAGAATATAATCAGGGTTGCGGTCCATAAAGCGAGTCATAATAATTTCCCCAAGGCGTGTCATTACATGCCAATCATATAAAATATCAGACATGTAAATAAACCCACCAGGAATGATACGGTCTGGCTCCATCAATCGAGTTTGCACATCTCGTAGAATATCATTAGCCTGAGTACCCTTACGATGAGGAATAAAACGCACTCCGCCTGCTACGCCAGCTACGGTTTCTAATGTACCAAGTTGAAAATGCTCCATAGACTGTCTCACACAGGTTAAGTCTTCACTAACTGTAGACTTTGCCATGCCAAAGAAGTCACAGAAATAATTTAAAGGAATCAATTTTTGCGGTGAATCAACTAACAATTTAGTCATTGCCACCATGCGTTCCACACGCCGTACTTTATCCATAGAATTTCCTTTACCATTCATCATATAACTATTGATTACACTCATGTAACAAATGTCATGAGTTATTTCAAATATATCTGTGTTTATTATACCATAATTTCCGAATATTCGAGGTTATAGAAACATTATAATTCGGCAAAATAAAAACTCTCTAGTCCTCATATAATACTGTAAGTTTAGACCTTATAGTCTATTACACTATTATATGTACTAGAGAGTTTTTATTATAAAACGTAAACCTTCACAGTTTGACGACCAAACTGCAATGCTTCAGAACGAGAATCATAAGCTAAGTCAATTCTATGACCTTTGATAGCGCCACCAACATCATCAGCTACAGCATAACCATAACCTTCAATGTATAATCGCGTACCTAATGGAATTAATTTTGGATCTACAGATACGATGCCCTTCTTTAAGCGACTACCTGTAGCCGTATAATTACCATTGCCAGGATCTTGAGCAGAATAAGCACTAGCTTGCATAGTTAAAACGCGAGAGTATTTATTTGGTACACCATTATGACTTAATTCTGTACCATGTCCACCATAACGAGTCTCCATCTTTTCTAAAGCATTCATCGTACTAGGACCAACGCGACCATCTACAGCGAGTCCCTTTGACTTTTGAAATTTCCGTACAGCTTGTTCCGTATTATGACCGTAAATACCATCTACAGAATCATGTAAAAAACCTTGATGCTTTAACATGGTTTGCACCTTGCTAACATGGTGCCCCCGTTGTCCCCGATCAATCGTTTTTGCCAATGATACGGAAGATACCATTGTAGTCATACAAACAAGCGTACATGCGATAATTATTTTCTTAACCATATACACCTCACCTTACATCAGTAGTATACTATACAGTTTTAAATAATCTATAAACCATATTGAGATAGCAATACAAAAAATGCATATATAATGCACGTTTTTAACTATATCTCAAATCTAGTACTACATATATATCATAGAAATATAGTATAGCAATGAAAAATCTCCATTAAAGTCTACCTAATCAAGTAAAGTTTTTACGTTTTGATTTTATAGACAGTCAATAATGGAGACTTTTATAATAACTATTTAATTTTAGCAGTTATGATATACACCTATATGGCATTCCTTACGCTTAGCACCAATAATGCGTAAGTAAATATAGCCAATAACGGCAGAAATGATGGAACCTATTAATACGCCACCCTTAGCCATCTCTTGAGCATGACCTGGATCAAAAGCTAAAACAGAAACAAATATACTCATAGTAAAACCAATACCACATACAATGGAGGTACCATAAATAAATTTCCAGTTAGCTTCTGCTGGCATAGGTACAATACCTAACTTGATCATCCCAAACATAGCACCAAAGATACCGATTTGTTTACCTAAAATAAGGCCTAGTGCAACACCTAAAACAACAGGATGTGTTAAATCTGCTACACCGAATCCAGCAAGACTTACACCGGCATTAAAGAAAGCAAAAATAGGAACAATCACAAAGCTTACCCAGTTAGATAGATAATGTTCCCAATGTTGCATTGGTCTAACATATTTACGACCAATCTTACCGCGTTCTGGAATTGTCATCGCCAAGATTACACCAGCCATAGTAGCATGTAATCCAGACCGAAGAATACAATACCATAAAATTAAACCAAGAATGATATAGGATAAAGATCTAACGTAACCAGACCGATTACAGTAAATCAATAAACCCGTTACAACAACGGCACCAAATAAATAGAAAAGATTCAGATTTGATGCATAGAATATAGCAATAACGATGATAGCAATCAAATCATCAATAACAGCTAAGGCGGTCAAAAATACCTTCATGGAGTTAGGCACTCTAGAACCCAAAGCAGTTATAACACCTATAGCAAAAGCAATGTCTGTCGCTGTTGGAATAGCCCAACCATGAACATACACTTCACTAGAGCCTGCAATAAGATAATAAATAATAGCAGGTACTAACACACCAAATAATGCAGCAATACCTGGCATAATACGCTTTGCATTCGTATTAAGCTCGCCACTTACCAATTCACGCTTTACTTCTAACCCAACAAAGAGGAAGAAAATCGCCATTAATGCATCATTTACCCACTCCATAGTTGTTAGTGGACCTAGTTTCAAATTAACAAGTGACATATACTGTGTCGCCAATGGAGAGTTTGCTACGATTAATGCAATAAGTGTAGCTCCTAGTAGAACAGCAGTCGCCGAACCAGGAGAACGTAAAAATACAAATATCCGTTCCATATGATTCCTTCCTAATATAATACGTTCATTATTTATGCTTAAAAGTTCTTATTTTATATGCCAAAATTAAAACTATAGCACCTAATAAACCAGAAATAATAGAACCTATAAAGATACCAATTTTAGCCATTTCTTGATTGACACCAGGTGGAAATGCCAATGTAGCTACAAATAAGCTCATAGTAAAACCAATACCACAAACGATGGCAGTACCATAAACCTCTGGCCATGTTGTATTAGTAGGCATCTTGATAATCTTAGATTTAACTAAAACGAAAACTGCAGAGAAAATACCAAACTGTTTACCTAAAATAAGGCCTAATGAAACGCCTAGTACAACAGGATGGAATAAATGATCTACTGAAACATCAGCAAAGGATACCCCTGCATTTAAGAAACTAAATAAAGGAATAATTAAAAAATTAACCCAATGCTTCAGTTTATCTGCCCATTTATGCATAGGATATACTGTTTCACCATCAAGTTTACCTGTTGCAGGAATTGTCATAGCTAAGACAACCCCAGCAATAGTTGCATGAACGCCAGACTTTAATACAAAATACCAAAGAACTGCACCCAATACACCATATAATACAGGTCTCACATACCCCTGTTTATTAGTATACCACAATGCGCCTGTTACGATAGCAGCACCAATCAAATACGGGAAATCTACGCCGGCACCGTAGAAGATAGCTATAACGATAATAGCAATTAAATCATCAATAACAGCTAAGGCAGAAAGAAAAGCTTTCATAGCTTGAGATACACGTTTACCAAGCATCATAATAACACCTATGGCAAATGCAATATCTGTAGCTGTTGGAATCCCCCATCCATGGGTATACTCAGGGACAGAACCAGCAATTAAGAAATATACTAAAGCAGGTGTAACAACACCTGCAAAAGCAGCTAAGAGTGGTAATACTCTTTTTGAATTTGTATTCAATTCGCCAGAAATCATTTCTGATTTAATCTCTAGCCCTACATATAGGAAAAAGAGTGCCATTAACCCATCATTAACCCATTCCAGTATATCCATAGGTCCCCAATACACATGCATTAAGGTGAAATACTGTTCTGCTAGAGGAGAATTTGCTGTAATAACACCAAGAATAGCGGCAAGTAAGAGCATAATACCGCCAGATGATTCAGACTGAATAAATGCTTTTATATAATTCATAGTAACTACCACTTTCTCAATTATAAATATAAATACAGAATTTTATACATAAAAACTATTTATTTAAATTTATTATATCATTTCACTTCGAAAATAATCAATAAACTAATGATGAACCATGCGGATTAAGTCTAGAGTAATCAAACATTTGCGACATACTTATACTTATGGAGCAAGCTAATAAAATACTGATTAATAATTATTCTCTCTGATCAGAGAAATTAAGAATCCAATAAGTGGAATGCTTAAACAAATGGCAGCTATACTATTTGTGATTGGATTAGACCAAAGAGGCACAATAAAACCTAGGAGAACTAAAATACTATAAAGGATAGGTTTACGCCAAACATGTTGTATCTCAACGGGTGCTCTAGATTCCATAGCACGAGATTTAACAAATTTCTTTATAATAGTCATCATAATGCCTGTTATAATACCTATAATAAGAACTATATCCCAGATGGCCCATAATATTTTAAGCACCATTGTATTATGATTATGAATATGGAGATTAATCATTGTAGTCATACCAGTAAAATACCATGGTATTGTTTTTGTAGAATACATATCCTTAGCAGAATCAGCATGTAAATTAGCATAGACAGGCTGTCCCAAAAACATAGCAGGATCATCATCATTTTCAGCACCTAAATAAAATGCATAGTGATGGTCATTAAATTTGGATGGATAATCAATAGATATAAGCTGACGATCTGGATAAGCTTTCATAATGCGAGAAATAGCTTCGGATGGTTGTAAAATTTCGGATTGATCCGATGAAAGCTCTTGCTTTGCAGTATGTAGTACATCTGCATTATAGCTGTCATTGGCAATAAAAAATCCACCTATCCATACACCTGTAATACATAAGATAAATCCCCATACAGTAGCAACCATTGCAAACTCTCGATGCAATGAACTTAATTTCATATGATTTGACAATACTGCAGATTTTGCAAAACTTTTACGAAATGGACCATATAAGAAAATACCAGAAATAATCGATAAAGCACATAAAAAAGATAAAATTGTTACAATATAAATCCCAGTTTTTCCGAGATCTAATCGCGTATGTAGTTGATGAAGAGTATGTAATATACTGCGCACCCAAGGATGAGCAGGTGTTTCATGATGGGTAGTAATGAGAGCCTTTGTTTCAGGATTATATAATGCATAGTCCCCTCCCATACCCATACGTGCTGGAGGTGCTACGGTAGCTGATGATTCAATAATACGATACCGTAAAAGATGTGAAGCACCCATGGCAGGAGAAATATTTAAAATATCCTTTGACGGATATTTTGCCTTAACTAGTAGAGCCCCTTCATCAGCATAATCAAAAATAGGTGTCTCTTCTTGCCCCATAGCCATTGAAGATGAAGTATGGTTCGTGCCCCCTTGAGCCCACGCATTTAATTCAGTTCTGAACATGAGGATAAGCCCTGTAATACAGAACATTAAGAAAAATATCACAGAAACTATAGATAACCATTTATGGATTTTATAAATCTTAGACATACATATGCCTCCTTCCTCATTATTTTATACATCTATTCTTATATCAGTACAATACAGATACTACTATAGGTATTGAGTATATAAACAAGCTCCACTTGAATGAACATATTATAGTATGATACAATATGTTCATCATGCGGGCGTAGTTCATCGGTAGAATGCGAGCTTCCCAAGCTTGAGAGGAGGGTTCGATTCCCTTCGCCCGCTCCATATTAAGCTGTGATATAAATCACGGCTTATTTTATAATTAATGATATAATATACATAGATATATTTCTATATATACACTATATACATGTATTTGTATTGTATACGTCTTATAAGGAGTAAAATATGAAATTAAGTGCAAGAAATCAATTAAAAGGTACAATTGTTGAAATTCAAGAAGGTGCCGTAAACGCAATCGTTAAAATCAATGTAGGTAATGATAACGTTATTACTGCAGATATTACAGTTCAATCTGTTAAAGAATTGGGCTTAGCAGTAGGTAAAGAAGTATACGCTGTTATCAAAGCAACTAACGTAATGGTTGGTGTAGAATAATAAAAAATTAGAGCTGCTTAGGCAGCTCTTTTTTTGTATATATAATTAATAATATAAGTTATAAATAAGCCCTGTGATTTTATGATCACGGGGCTTGTTATAATTACATCATTTAAAGTAACTCAACGGCTTTACTGTTCGGTAATATTGGCACGTTGTGCCGCGTTACCATATGGGGAGAGTTTGTTTTCTCCCACTAGCCGCAGGATGCTTAATCAGCGAGTTCTTATGTACGGTTCTTAGCTCCAGGATA
>NZ_UQYC01000018.1 GCF_900545205.1 uncultured Veillonella sp.
AAAGAGTTCTTCTTTTGCTTTAGCTTTTGTTTTCGCCCAAAATTCAGTAGAAGGATTAACTGTTGTATCATAGTAATCTGCTACAGCAATGATTCGAGCTCCTAATGGAATATTAGCACCTCGTAAATGTTTTGGATAACCAGAGCCATCCCATTTTTCATGGTGGTAACGAATATAAGGCAAGATTTGTTGGCAGCAAGGGTAGTTTTCGATCATATTCGCACCACTTGCAGCATGTTGCTTATACTTGGACATTTCTTGTTTATTAAGATATGGAGATTTTTGGATTAATGCATTAGGTACCATTAATAATCCTACGTCATGAAGTAATGCTGCATGGCGAATTTGTTCAATTTCATTTAATGGTAAACCCATTTTAGCAGCAATACTAACTGCATAGTTTGAAACTTGGATAGAATGAGTGTACAGATGATAGCTTTTCATTTGTATCATCTGCAAAAGCTGAGCGCTAATGGCTTCTAAACTGTCCTTCTCCAGTTCGTACAACCCAGATGGTTGCATTAATGATAACATAAACATAATAAACCCCTTTAACTAACATGTAGAACATATGGTACAACCCCTCGTACTTATGTTCATATCGTACAACTTTAGGCCGTTCTTATTTAATAGTATACAAATTATACACCATAAATAATATTTTGTGTATGATACGTATGTTCTATTATACATGTTGTATTCATATTTGGCATACTAAAAATAATTGACATTTTAAGAATGTACTAAATATAGTACCTAGAAAAACTAATTTTATAAATATTAAAATAATATGAAGAATATTTTAGGTTTTCTATGACAATTTTCTATACATACCAAAAAAGGGGTTGCAAAATTTATTCTCATTTCAATGAGAACTGAACGATGCTATGTTCGGAAATATAATTTAATCGTTAGGCCTTATTTATTTTAAGAATGTATATATAATTATAAATCTAGACATGTATAGTGTTATTCTTTATAATACGTCTATACGGGTCTGTGGTTGAAAGTCGATGCCAGTCGCAGGCGAAACGATCCACATAAGCAACCCAAGGGGTTGTGAGCATGGTGCGGCTTAGGTGTAAGTCCTGCCGGTAAAACCGAGAGGGGTAGTAGTGGGGAGTCTCGGACTTATGAGCGAACCCTCCAGCAGGCGAGTGTGGGGGCAAAGACCAGGTCAGCCGTATGCGGGCACATGAGGCTTTTCTCATGTGCTTTTTTCTTTTTATACATCTGTATATTTAAAAATGGTGAAAATACCGATTCTTATGGGAAAGTTTTTATACATTATTGTTATAAATATACAATCAGTGTATAAAAATAAAATATAAATATAGTGATTAATTGATATTTAGGATGATTCTATACAAAATTATTGACATAATTATACTAAGTGGTATACTAGTGGAATAAAAATAGTTAGTTTAGTAAATGAGGATGATTCGATGTTAAATAGCAAGTTAAAAAAATTAATCATTGGTGGTTGTATGTTAGTAATGGCCGGTACTGTAATTGGCGGTTGTGGATCTTCTACACAAACAACTTCTAATAAACTCATTGTTGGTACTAATGCCACATTTGTACCATTTGAATTTAAAGATGAAAAAACTCAAGACTACACAGGCTTTGATATTGATTTAATTCGTGCCATTGGTAAACGTATCAATAAAGATGTAGAGCTTAAGAATGTTGCTTTTGATGCTTTGATTCCAGCTTTAAATACACATGATATTGATGTAGCTGCATCTGGTATGACGATTACCAAAGCTAGAAGTGAAAAGGTATTATTCTCTTCTCCATATTATGAAAATGCCCTTGCTGTAGTATATAAAGATGGCGCAAATATCACATCTCTTGACGATCTTAAAGGCAAGAAAATTGCTGCTCAACTAGGTACTACTGGTGCAGATTTAGCCCATAAAATCGAAGGTACTACTGTAAAAGAGTTTGACCATAGTAATGAAGCTTTGTTAGAATTACAAAATGGTGGTGCTGATGCAACTGTTATTGATTTGCCAGTGGCTCAATATTACAGTACTAAACATCCAGATCAACATATTAAATTTATGGCATATCCAAATACAAAAGAATATTTGGGCTTAGCAATTAATAAAGATAATAAAGATTTACAAGAACAAATCAATAAAGCAATTGCAGATATGAAGGCTGATGGTGAATTTAATACATTATATAAAAAATGGTTTAATGTAGATGCACCTGCTGATATGCCAGTAGTGGTAGAATTTAAATAATAGGAGAGATCATGAGTTTTAATTGGGGGTTAATTGCGGATAATTTACCGCTCTTATTACAAGGTGCACTTGTAACCGTAGAAATTACAGCTATGTCTGTTGGCTGTGGTTTCTTTATCGGTTTATTAGTAGCCTTAGCAAATTTATCTAAATTTACTGTAGTTAGATTATTAGCAAAATGTTATGTAGATATCATTCGTGGTACACCGTTATTGGTACAAATCTTCTTGATTTATTTTGCTTTGCCAATGATTACAGGACAACGTATTGATCCATTTATTGCAGCTGTTACCGCATGTAGTATTAACTCTGGTGCATATGTGTCTGAGATCTTCCGTGCTGGTATCCAGTCTATCGATAAAGGTCAAATGGAAGCAGGTCGATCTCTTGGTTTAACTTGGGGTCAAACTATGCGTTATATCATCATGCCTCAAGCTTTCAAAGCAATTATCCCACCATTGGGTAATGAATTTATTGCTATGTTGAAAGACTCCTCATTGGTTTCTGTAATTGGTTTCGAAGAATTGACACGTCGTGGTCAATTAATCATTGCTAAAACGTATGCATCCTTTGAAATCTGGGGTACAGTTGCTGTTATTTACCTTATTATGACAGTAACAATTTCACAATTAGTTGGTTACCTTGAAAGGAAATATAGCATTAAATGATTAAATTAGAAAATGTACATAAATCCTTTGGTAAAAATGAAGTATTAAAGGGCATTGATTTACATATAGAAAAAGGTCAAGTTGTCGTTATAATTGGTCCATCTGGTTCTGGTAAAAGTACAGTATTGCGTACTATGAACTACTTAGAAGAGCCTACATCTGGTAAGGTAATTGTAGATGGTATGGATCTTTCTGATAAGTCTAAACTCAATGAAGTTCGTGCTGAAGTAGGGATGGTATTCCAAAACTTTAATCTTTTCCCACATATGACTGTAATGGAAAATTTAACATTAGCTCAAACTAAGGTTCGTAAAACTTCTAGTGATGAAGCTAAGAAAATCGGACAAGCTTTACTTGATCGCGTTGGGTTAGGAGATAAAGCTAATGCATATCCTGATTCCTTATCTGGTGGTCAAAAGCAACGTGTTGCTATTGCCCGTGCCCTAGCGATGAAACCAAAAGTTATGCTATTTGATGAACCTACATCTGCACTCGATCCAGAAATGGTTCGTGAGGTTCTAGATGTAATGAAGTCTCTCGCAGAAGAAGGGATGACGATGGTTATTGTTACTCATGAAATGGGCTTTGCTAAAGAAGTAGCTGACCGCGTATTATTCGTTGATGGTGGATTAATCTTAGAAGATGATACTCCTGAAAAGGTATTTGATGCTCCAACAAATGAGCGAACAAAATTGTTCTTGTCGAAAATTTTATAATAATATTTTCTAACATAAAAGGAAGTAAGTTCTGAAATTCAGAGTTTGCTTCCTTTTTTTTGTATTTTTAAAGATAACCAAATTTGTAGATATTAAATTTCTTAATATATGAATCGATTTATATCTATTAATATATTTGATGACTTATTTTATCCGTATCTGTTCAACCCTTGTAAATAAGCGCTTTTAGGCTTTTCTTAATCTATAAAATACGATTATCGCCATAAATATTTGTGATATATAAATATTTTATACATATATATTTTGGAGTAATAATTTTTAATTCATATAATTTTATGATTATAAAATTATGTAATAATTTAATGTGCTGTTCGGAAATATTTATAATATAGATAAATAAAGGTTTTAAAGTAGTTTTTAGGGGATGAATTATCAATAAGATATATTTGTATATTCATTAAAAGCGTTAATATTATTGTTTGATATTTTATACATGCTGTGTTATGATACAGATATAGAGCAAGACAGTAAGACAAAAAATATATTTTTAGGAGGAAATTACCATGTTAGGTAAAGTAAAATGGTTTAGCGCAGAAAAAGGTTATGGTTTTATTGAACGTGAAGACGGTAGCGATGTATTCGTACATTACTCTGCGATCCAAGACGAAGGCTTCAAATCTTTGACAGAAGGTCAAAATGTAGAGTTTGATATCGTTGATGGTAACCGTGGCCCTCAAGCTGCTAACGTTGTAAAAGCGTAATAACATACCAAAAAATACATAAAAGCAACATATAAAGAAACTCCGATATCGCATGATATTGGAGTTTTTCGATTGTTACTGGAAATAATATTTATAATTCTGCAAAAAATATAAAAATTCTTTTGAAAAAAAGAGGAGTTTTATACCTTGATGTAGAAATACTAAATATAACACGAGAGATAAGTAAAAAATTACTACACACTCGTATCTCGTGGATGATTTTTAGAAAGGGTGTTGACTTATGAAAGTAGCAATCAGAGGTAAAAACATTGAAGTGACAGATGCTCTAAGAGCATACATCGAAAAAAGATTGAGCAAATTAACTCGTTACTTCGATGATGAGTTAGATGCACAAGCGGTTTTATCCGTTGTTAAAGATAAATCTACTGTTGAACTTACATGCTTCGTTGATAAGATCGTTCTTCGCGGTGTAGAAACAAACGATGATATGTATGCAGCTATTGATTTAGTAATAGACAAGATCGTACGTCAAATCCATAAACATAAAACTCGTTTAGCAAAACGCTTCAAAAAACAAGAAGCTTTCCATCCTGAAGCTTTAGCAGCTCCTGTAGAAGAGGAAACTATCGAAGTTGTAAAACGGAAACACTTTGCAGTACGTCCTATGGATGTAGAAGAAGCTATCTTACAAATGAATCTTATTGGCCATGACTTCTTTATGTTCTTCAATGCTGAAACAGAAGCAATGAACGTAGTATATCGTAGACATGATGGATTCTATGGTTTGATTGAGCCAGAATTACAATAACCTATAATATCGGCTGACAATAATCCTAACTCCTTTCTACTTTTTAAATCAGCCGATTATTATATCAAGGTGGATGACCATTTTGAGTCATCCACCTTTTTTATAAAATGCTATAAATAATCGTGAAATGCCTTGAATTCTTTGACTATTCAAGGCATTTTCGTTATAATAAATTAGATAAAATAATGTAAGATGTCCTATAGAGGAGTGATTTGTTTGTTAAGCTTTTTACAAAGGCTATTAGGCAATAATAACGCAAAAGAAATTAAAAAAATGCGTGCTATTGCTGATCATATTAATGAAATTGAACCGAATTATGTTAAATTAAGTGATGCTAACTTAGTAGCAAAAACCGATGAGTTTAAACGTCGTTTGCAAAAAGGGGAAACGTTAGACGACATTTTGCCAGAAGCATTTGCTGTAGTTCGCGAAGCATCTAAACGTGTGTTAGGCATGCGTCATTTTGATGTGCAGTTGATCGGTGGTATTTGCCTTCATAGAGGTAATATCGCAGAAATGCGTACTGGCGAAGGTAAAACATTAGTTGCTACATTGCCAGTATATCTAAATGCATTGACAGGTAACGGCGTACATGTTGTTACAGTAAATGATTATTTGGCTACTCGCGATAGTGAACAAATGGGTCGTTTATATAACTTCTTAGGCCTTTCTACAGGTCTTATTGTGGCTAATCTCGATTATAACCAACGTAAAGAAGCATATGCATGTGATATTACATATGGTACAAATAATGAGTTTGGTTTTGACTATTTGCGCGATAACATGGTATCTGATGTATCTCAAATGGTACAACGTCCATTGAATTACGCAATTGTCGATGAAGTTGACTCTATTCTTATCGATGAAGCGAGAACTCCATTAATTATTTCTGGTCCTGGTCAACGTTCCACAGATAATTACTACAAGTTAGCTAAAATTGTTCCTCATCTTGTAAAAGATGAAGATTATACAATTGATGAAAAACAAAAGACTATTGCACCTACTGATTCTGGTATCGCAAAAGTCGAAAAAATGCTTGGTGTTGAAAACTTGTATGATGCAGAAAACATCGAGTTAAACCATCTACTTGGTGCATCTTTACGTGCTTATGCTATGATGCATCGCGATACTGATTACGTAGTTAAAGATGGTGAAGTTGTTATCGTCGATGAATTTACAGGTCGTTTGATGTTTGGTCGTCGTTATTCTGATGGCTTACATCAAGCTATCGAAGCTAAAGAAGGCTTGAAGGTTGAACGTGAAAGTCAAACATTGGCTTCTATTACATTCCAAAACTATTTCCGTATGTATAAAAAGCTTGCTGGTATGACTGGTACAGCTAAGACTGAGGAAAAAGAATTCATCGATATTTACGGTTTGGAAGTATTGCCTATTCCTCCAAATAAACCATTAGCCCGTGTAGATTTGCCAGATCAAATCTTTAAAACTAAGGCTGCTAAATATCGTGCCGTAGTACGTAATGCTGTAGAACGACATCAAACTGGTCAACCTATTTTGATTGGTACTACATCTATTACACAATCTGAAGAGCTTTCAGATATGTTATTACGTGCAGGCGTACCACATAAAGTATTGAATGCTAAACATCATGAAAAAGAAGCTGAAATTGTTGCCAATGCTGGTCAAATGGGCATGGTAACAATTGCTACAAACATGGCAGGTCGTGGTACTGATATTACATTAGGTGAAGGTGTACCTGAATTAGGTGGCTTGGCCATCTTAGGTACTGAACGTCATGAAAGTCGCCGTATCGATAATCAGTTACGTGGTCGTGCTGGTCGTCAAGGTGACCCAGGTTCCTCTCAATTCTTCTTATCTTTAGAAGATGATTTGATGCGTATCTTTGGTGCTGACAATATTACAGGCATTATGGATAAACTTGGCATGGAAGAGGATGAACCTATTGAGCATTCTTTGATTACTAAATCTATTGAACGTGCTCAAAAGAAAGTAGAAGATCATAACTATAATATTCGTAAATATGTACTCGAGTATGATGATGTTATGAATCAACAACGTGAAGTATTATACGAACAACGTCGTCGTATTTTACGTAATGAGTCCTTACGTGACACAATCAATGAAATGATTGATAAACTTGTTACTGAATCTGTAGATGCTTATGCAGATGAGAAATTATATCCAGAAGAATGGGATTACGAAGGTCTCTACAAGCACTTGAGTCAATATTTCTTAACCGAAGATATTATGACTCCTCAAGATATGGAAGAATATAGTCGTCAAGAATTATTAGAACGCTTGCTTGAAATTGCTCATGCTGAGTATCAAGATCGCGTTGATATGCTTGGTGATGCTATGTTTGGCCAACTTGAAAAGGCTATTATGTTGCGCGTTGTTGATAACAAATGGATGGAACATTTGGATAATATGGATATGTTGCGTGAAGGTATCGGCCTTCGTGCATATGGCCAAAAAAATCCATTGGTGGAATATAAATTTGAAGCCTTTGATATGTTCCAAAACATGATTGCTGCTATCCAAGATGAAACAATCATGGCGTTGTACAAAATTCGTGCACAATTGATTCAAGAAATTGAAGAACCAGTTGACCACTTAGAAGGTGCACAACCCCATCATGAAGATGTGTTGGAGCCACAAAACATAGATTAAGATTTGTGAATGGCACGTTGCTCAATGGGATTTCCTTCTGGGCAACGGCCATTTTTCTATTTTATTAAGGTGATAGTTTATCGATGTAATAAGCTAATAAGTTAAAGGTGGTGAACATAAATTGTTAGAAGATTTAAAACCTATTATTTCTAATCTAGAAGAACGTATTTATGGAATGAGGGATTCACTTTAACATCGCTCAGAAAGAAGATCGAATCTTTACACTTGATGTGCAAATGAGCGACCCTACATTTTGGGATGACCCAGACAAGGCTCGTGAGATTTCTCAAGAAGCCACACAATTGAAAAATGCTGTAGAAAGCTATAAACAACTTGTTAGTGATATTGAAGATGCTAATGTAATGCTTGAGATGGCAATAGAGGAAGATGATTGTTCTCTAGAAGGTGAAATCAAGGATTATGTTCAACAAATAGAAGAAACTGTAGAGAAACAAGAAGTTCTTTTATTGCTTAGTGGTGAATATGATGCTAATAATGCGATTTTAACATTCCATGCCGGTGCAGGTGGCACAGAGGCACAAGATTGGTGTTCCATGCTAATTCGCATGTACTTGCGTTGGGCTGAAAAAGCAGGATTCTCTATTGAATTGATGGATGAACAACCAGGTGATGAGGCGGGCACAAAATCTGCTACATTTTTAATTAAAGGTGAAAATGCTTTTGGTTATTTGAAATCTGAAAAAGGTGTACATCGTTTAGTACGTATTTCACCATTTGATGCTGCTGCACGTCGTCATACATCCTTTGCTGCTGTTGATGTAATGCCGGAAATTGATGATACAGTAGAAATTAATATTGATATGAAAGATGTACAAGTAGATACATATAGAGCTAGCGGTGCTGGTGGTCAGCATATTAATAAAACTGATTCTGCTGTACGTATGACGCATAGACCAACAGGTATCGTAGTACAGTGTCAAACTCAACGTTCTCAAATGCAAAATAGGGAACAAGCATTACGATTATTGCGCGCCAAATTATTTGAATTAGAATTAGAAAAACAAGCAGAACTTAAAGAGCAAATTGGTGGTACCTATCAAGCGATTGAATGGGGTAGTCAAATTCGGTCGTATGTATTCCACCCATATAATCTCGTTAAGGATCATCGCACAGGGGTTGAAACAGGGAATGTACAATCCGTTATGGATGGTAATTTAGATCAATTTATGGAAGGTTTCTTGAAAAAAGAAGCGAATTTAACAATTTAGGAGTTCTTATGAAAAAGTTTTTACTATTCCTATTAGTGCTGATTATTGCTTTAGCAGCAGCAACTCAATTTTTATTACCTTCTTATATTAGTTCCCGTATTGAAAAACAGTTAAATGATTCACTAAAACCATCTGCTCAAACGGTAAATGTTGAGTCTCAACCAGGATTTAAATTACTCTATGGTGAAGCTGATCATGTATATGGTTCTTTAGATGATGTAAAACTTGGTAAATTAAACTTTGCAAACTTCAATTATGATGCAACACAAATTCTTGTAAATCCAATTTCATTATTGGCTAGCCAAGAAATTGATGTAGTAAGTGTAGGTAGTTCTAGTATCGAAGGTACTGTAACTAATGAAGATTTGGCTAAATTCTTAAGCACTCAAGCTGGTAGTGAAATTCAAGATGTAAAAGTAAACATCAATAAAGATAACATCAGCTTAACTGGTAACATGAATGTTGGTATGGTATTTAAAGGTTCTGTTAAATTAGATGGCAACTTAGAATTAAAGGATAATACTTTACTATTTGCACCTAAAAAGTTCACCATTAATGGTGCTACTATCCCAGGTTTGACATCTAATGTATTAGAGGCTACAGAAGTTTATAACTTTAATAACTTCCCAATTCCTGTGAAAGCTGAAAGCTTAACTGTTGATAATGGTGAAATTCACATCAAAGTTAAACCTGTACTTAATTAGAAAGGATTTATCGTGAATCATCGGAATACACAAAAAAGTAAGTACTCTTGGATTCTAATACTCTGTATTATAGTGGGACTTGTATCCTCTTTATATTTAGTATTTGAACGCCATCAGATTGAAAAATCTCAAAATCATATTGAAAATATCGTAGATTATGATGCTGTTCTAAGAGCTAATGCCTTTGAAAAGCGTAGTCAACAAGAGGCTTTTGATGCACTTCGTAATGCAGGTGTAACAGCATTTGCCATTTATGATCGTACCTTAGAAAAAGCTAAAGATGCAGGTCAAGTTAAGGTGTTAAGCTCCGAAGAGATGGATGCAGTGCGTATTAATGGGGCATCCGTTAAACATGGTGCAACCTATGTAGCATTAATTTCAGGTAAAGAAGGCTATTATAAAGAAATTCGCGAAGACTTGTATCATCGTATTGGTAAAGATAAAGTTAAAGAGCTTAATACTAGTATTGGTCCGGTCCTTGAATTATATGGTGCTACCGCTGATAGCTATCTAAAAATGAATCTTGGTATTTCCAAGCTACAAGCTCAAGAAGTTGCTAATCGTGGATTTAATGTTATAGTTCGTCCTACAAACTACAGAAATGTAACATCAGATGACCTCCAATATGTGTTTAAGCGTCTTGAAGGAATTCCACATGTAACAGGTATGATCTTTGCTGGTAAAGAGGCCCTAGGAGCTCCTGATTTAACGGATGAAACATTAGAACTATTACATAAGAATCATATTCCTCTAGTTGGTATTGAAGCCGTTAACCAACTTCAATATGAGCCACAACAAGGTTTTTTGGAAATGGCTGCTAAAGATAATTATAGTGTGGGCCGTGTATATACAATTGCTAAGGATGAATTAAAGAAAATCACTCCAGAAGAAGCAGCTCAACGATTCTATATTAGTGATATTGAACGTAATATTCGTTTTAACTTATTCCCTATGTATGAAACAGGTGTAAACAATGAAACAGTATTACAAACAACTATTAACTATATTGGGATGACCACTGAAAAATTATCTACTAAAGGTTATGAATTCGGTCCTGCTGATATTTATCCTCCTTATACGCCAAATCCTTTATTAGTAGTCATCACAATGATTGGTGCTATTGCGCTATTCGTTTATGTTGCTCAAATGTTAGTTCCAATGCGTAAACATACACAATTGGTAGCATTCTTTGGCATTTCCCTTGTATCTGTAGTATTATTCATCATTACAAGTGGTACATTGATTACTCAAATCTGGGCTTTATCTAGTGCTATTATGGCTCCTGTAGGTGCCATGATTCGCTTGATGGAGGAATGGCGTCGTTATGATGGAGCTCGTCCATTAGGTGCTATTAAATCTACTGTATTAGCAGTGCTTTATCTCGTAATTGCTGCATTATTTGCGGCTATTGGCGGTATGTATATTGCATCTTTATTAGGAAATACGAAATTCTTTATGGAATTTGCTATCTTTAGAGGTGTTAAGTTAACATTTGTACTTCCAATTGTATTGGTGATCATCGCGTACTTACAACGTTTCCCTTTGTGGAAAGGTCGTATGATTAACTCTAAAGAAGAAGCAAAGAAATTTGTAGTTGAATTCTTAACAATGGATGTTAAATTTTACGTATTCTTTGTAATGGCTGCTCTTGGTGGCGTGGCATGGGTATTTGTTGGCCGCAGTGGTCATACAGCAGGTGTTCCTGTACCAGGATTTGAACTTATGCTTCGTCGTTTCCTTGAAAATACATTGTATGCAAGACCTAGAGAAAAAGAGTTCATTATTGGTCACCCAGCATTAATGTTGGCTACGTTTGCATTCTTACGTAAATGGCCTACAGTAATCCATTTCTTATTAACTATTGCAGGTGTTATCGGCATAGCTTCAATGGTTGAAACATTCTGTCATATTAGAACTCCTGTATTCATGTCTATTATGCGTGGATATGATGGTTTATTAATTGGTGCTCTCTTAGGTTTGCTTCTTATCATTGCTGTACGTTTCATGATGTATGTAACACAATGGTTCCAAGCGCGGGAGGTTGACCATGAGTAATATTGTTATCTCTGGTTATTATGGTTTTGGTAATGCTGGCGATGAAGCAATGCTTTGTGCCATTATCGATGCCATTCGCAAAGAGGAAGCAGATGCGCATATTACGGTTATTTCTGGTAATCCTACAGAGACAAGCAAAAAACATAACATTCATGCAGTGGGGACATTTTCCGCATTTGGTATTTTAAAGGCAATTGCCAATTCTGATTTAGTGATCAGTGGTGGAGGCAGTCTTTTACAAGATGCTACAAGTATTCGTAATACATATTACTATTTAAGTATTATGGCTTTAGCTAAAATGATGGGAAAAAAGGTAATGCTTTACTCTCAAGGTATTGGGCCTTTAAATCGTCCCTCTACACGAAGAGCTGTTAGCTTTATATTGCGATTTGTGGATACCATTACAGTTCGTGATTCTATTTCAAAATCTGAATTAGAGTCCTTAGGAATTAAAGATGTAGAGGTTACAGCTGATGCTGTTTTGGCTATGCAACCGACAGATTTGTCTATTGGTAAACGTATTTTAGAAGGCTATACATCTAAACTACCTAAATCTATAGAGAATCCAAAACGAATTGGTGTTGCTGTTCGTAGTTGGAAAGATGATACAGAATATCGTGAATCATTAGCCAATGTGTTGAGCCGATTACAAGAGCAAGATGAGGTAGAAATTATTTTTATTCCTATGTCTCATCCAGAGGATACAAAAGAAGCTAAAATTATCGCTAGTTATATGCCAAAGGGGGCTATTGTTCTTGAAGGCCCATTCTCTACAGAGGAACAAGTATCCTTATCGGGGAATGTGGATCTAATGATTGGTATACGTCTTCATGCTCTAGTATTTAGCTCTTTAATGGGGAAACCTGTTATTGGTATTTCCTACGATCCTAAAATTACAAGCTTCTTACATATGATCGGTCAGGAACCAATAGGAACAATGACACATCTTAGAGAAGAGGCGCTATATCAGCGATGTCATAAGCTCTTAAATTCCAGAGAAGAGTATCAATCCTCTTATGATCGTATTGAAGCATTGCGTTTAAACTCTCAACGCAATGCAGAAATCGCTATTTCATTACTTAAAGATTATTAATATATTGGATCCAATCCAGAAAGTGAGGTCTCTATGGCTACATTAACACAAGATGTTAAACAACTAGTTCAAGAGAAGGCAAAAGCTATTCGCGTTAGTATTGTTCAGTCTGTAACGGCAGCAAAATCCGGTCACCCAGGTGGTTCTTTATCTATCGCTGATGTGATGGCCTTGTTGTACTATGTAGAAATGAATGTAGATCCAGCAAATCCAAAAGCTCCAAATAGAGATCGTTTTGTCCTTTCTAAAGGTCATGCAGCTCCTGCTTTATATGCTACATTGGCTGAAAAAGGTTATTTCCCTAAAGAAGAACTTTTGAATTTACGTAAAATTGACCATATGTTACAAGGCCATCCTGATATGAAACATACTCCTGGCGTAGATATGTCTACAGGTTCCTTAGGCCAAGGCATTTCTGCCGCATGTGGTATGGCATTGGCAGGCAAAATTGACAATGCTGATTATCGCGTTTACTCCATTTTAGGTGATGGCGAGCTTGAAGAAGGTCAAGTATGGGAAGCAGCAATGTTTGCTGGTCATTATAAACTCAATAATTTGACTGCTTTTGTTGATTTTAATGGCCTTCAAATCGATGGTGATATTACTAAAGTACTTTCTCCATTGCCAATTCCTGAGAAATTTAAAGCTTTCAATTGGAATGTTATTGAAGTCAATGGTCATGATCTTGATGAACTTCATAATGCTATTGAATCTGCTAAAGCTTTCACAGAAGGTCCAACTTGTATCGTAATGCATACTGTAAAAGGTAAAGGCGTAGCTGAAATGGAAGGCCAAGCAGGTTGGCATGGTAAAGCGCCTAGTGCAGAGCAAGGTGAAACCTTTGTTAATGAAATTATGGGGGTACAATAATGGGTAAAGCAACACGTGAAGCATATGGTAATGCGTTAGCTCGCATTGGTAAAGAAAATACAAATATTATCGTATTAGATGCAGATTTATCTAAATCTACTAAAACTGATACATTTAAAAATGTCTGCCCTGATCGATTCTTTAATGTAGGTATTGCAGAACAAAACTTGATTTCTGTTGGTGCCGGACTTGCAGCAGCAGGCAAAATTCCATTTGTTTCTTCCTTTGCTATGTTTGCAACAGGTCGTGCATTTGAACAAATTCGGAATGCTGTATGTTATCCAAAATTGAATGTAAAAGTATGTGCTACTCATGCTGGTATTACTGTAGGTGAAGATGGTGCTACACATCAAAGCTTGGAAGATATTTCTTGTATGCGTACTTTACCTAATATGACTGTAGTAGTACCTGCAGATGAACGTGAAACAGAAGCAGTAGTTGAATGGGCTGCATCTTATGAAGGTCCTGTATATGTTCGTTTAGGCCGTGCTGGTGTAGATGATGTAACTGCGGAAGGTTATACATTCGTACCTGGTAAATCTACTACATTAGTAGACGGTTCTGATGTAACAATTATCGCTTGTGGTGCCTTGGTTGGACCTGCTGTTGAGGCGGCTAAAACATTAGCTGAATCTAATGTGTCTGCTCGGGTTATCAATATGGCTTCTATTAAGCCTATCGATGCAGAGGCAATTGTAAAAGCAGCTACTGAAACAGGTGCTATTGTAACAGCAGAAGAACATAATATCATTGGTGGTCTTGGTTCTGCTGTGTCTGAAGTTGTTGTGGCTAATAAGCCTGTTCCTATGGAATTCGTTGGTGTCCAAGATACATTTGGGGAGAGTGGTACACCAAAAGAATTGATGGCTAAATATGGTTTGACAGCAAAAGACATTGTAGAAGCAGTAAAACGTGTAATCACTCGTAAATAATCAAAGGGGATCCCATGATTGAATTTAAGAATGTTAGTAAAGTCTATGATAATGGTTCTGTTGCATTAGACGATGTGTGTTTAACTATAAATGAGGGCGAATTTGTCCTCATTTGTGGTCACAGCGGTGCAGGGAAATCAACTCTATTTAAATTGTTAACTCATGAAGTGGTACCTGATTCTGGTACTGTCATTGTTGATGATTTTGATGTTACGCGTATGAAGCGTAGTAAAATTCCAAAATTACGTAGAAAACTTGGTGTTGTATTCCAAGATTTCCGTTTATTACCAAACAAAACGGTATCAGAAAATATTGCCTTTGCTCTTGAAGTAATTGAAGAAAAACCAAAGGTAATTAAGGAAAAGGTGAGTCATGTACTAGAGCTTGTTGGCTTGTCTGATAAAGCAAATGATTTACCAGAGGATCTATCTGGTGGTGAACAACAACGTGTTGCTATTGCTCGCGCTATTGTAAATCGTCCATCTGTACTCATTGCTGATGAACCGACTGGTAACCTAGATCCTGATACAAGTAAAGGTATTGTAGATTTGTTTAAGCATATCAATAATTTTGGCACAACTGTTATTATGGTTACCCATAATATGGATCTTGTTTCGTATTTAAATAAACGTGTTATTCGTCTTAAAGATGGTCGCGTTCAAAGTGATAATATGAGAGGTGCAGAAATTAATGAAGCCTAGAACATTGAAATACTTTTTTAAAGAAGCCCTCAAATCTATGAAGCGTAACGGTCTTATGACGTTAGCATCTATTTCTACAGTGGCTTTATCTCTATTTATGCTTGGTGTATTCCTTTGCGGTGTTATCAATCTAAATAACATGGCATCTAGTTTAGAAAACCAAGTTCAATTGAGTATTTATTTAAAAGATGGGTTAACAACTGACCAAATTATGGCGGTAGGTAAGCAAATTAAAGCTATACCAAATCTTAAGCATTTAGAGTTTGTTAATAAAGAGCAAGCTATGAAGGAATTCAAAGCACGCCTCGGTGATCAACAACAATTAGTAAATGCATTAGGTGATGTAAATCCATTGCCAAACTCTTATGTATTAACCTTTGATAACCCAAGTGATGTTAAGGCTACAGCTAAATTAGCCACTACATTCCAAGGTGTTGAAAGTACACATTATGGTCAAGATATTGTAGAAGAACTATTCCGCATTACTCAAGTAATCAGAATTGGTGGTATTGTATTAATCGCATTCTTAGCAGCAGCTACATTATTTATCATTTCTAATACAATTCGCTTGACTGTATTCGCCCGTCGTAAAGAAATTGCCATTATGAAATATGTTGGTGCAACCAATGGTTTTATTCGTTGGCCATTCTTGATCGAAGGTATGTTATTGGGCTTAGTAGGGGCTGTAATTGCCGTACTTTGTGTAGGTGAGTTTTACCATTTCATTACCATGGAAGTTTCTGAGTCCTTAGCATTCTTCCCATTAGTACCAATGTTCCCATTCTTCTATGATGTGGCTATCTATATTCTAGGTGGCGGTATTATAGTCGGTGCTATTGGTAGTACGATTTCTTTAAAACAATACATGAAGGTGTAATGTTTATGAAATACAACACAATCAAATCTCGCCTCGTAGCAACAATTTTAACAGGTATGGTGGTACTGGGAACACCACTATATATCGTTGCCGAAGATGAGGATTTAACGAATCAATTAGATTCAATTCAACAACAAGTTAATCAACAAAACTCTATCAAAGCTGATGCAGAAACTGTCATTGTAAGTGTATCTGAACAGTTGCGACAAATTGAAGAGCAACTACGTCAGGCTCAACAACAGTTAGAATCTATTCAACAACAACGTGTGGCCGTTGAAAATGATATTACTGTTAATGAAAAGTTACTCGCAGAAGCACAAAAACGCTTAGAAGGACGAGAATCTGTATTTTATAAGCGTGTACGAGATATTTATATCAATGGACGTCTAAGTTATTTAGATGTTGTCATTGGCTCTAAAGATTTTAGCGATTTTGCAAATCGATTAGAAATCTTAAAACGCATCATTGATTCTGACATCAAGTTAATCGATGAAATTAAAAAAGAACGTGCTGAAATTGCGGCACGTAAACAGGCTCTTGAGCAATCTCGAGCTAAGCTAGTAGAGCTTGAAAAAGCTGCTGTAGCAAAACAAGCTGAAATTGAACAAAAGAAAAAAGAACGGGAGGTAGTTCTTCAGAAGGCACAAAATGATCGTGCTACTGCAATGCAAGCAGTGGAAGAACTTAATGCTTCTTCCGCTCAAATTACAGCATTATTGAAAGCTCGCCAAGCTGAACGTGCGGCAGCTCGTGCAGCAGCAGCGGCAGCTGCGGCTCAACAGTCTGCACCAAGCTACTCTTGGGTACAAGGGTCTGGTCAACTTGGTTGGCCTGTAAGTGGTGAAATTACTTCACCATATGGTTATCGTACACATCCAATTTGGGGTACAACGATTTACCATTCCGGTATTGATATTGGTGTTGATGAAGGTACACCAGTTCATGCTGCTGATGGAGGTACTGTTGTTTGGTCTGGTTGGATGGGTGGCTATGGTTACGCTGTAGTTATCGACCATGGTAATGGTATGTCCACCCTTTATGGCCATAATTCTGAGCTTGCTGTCTCTGAAGGACAAGATGTATCTAAAGGTCAAGTTATTGCCTATGCTGGTAGCACTGGTAATAGTACTGGGCCACACGTACATTTTGAAGTTCGTATAAGTGGGGATCCTGTTGATCCTATGGGATATTTATAATATGAAATTTGATACACGTACGGTGTTATGGAGTCTATTGAAATATATAGGCTCCGGCATCGTTATTATGTGGCTTACGTTTTGGTACTTATCTGGTTCATTCTGGGGATTACCAAGACTATTTGTAGCCTACTATGCTGCGAGTCAAGTCTTTATGACACCGATGTCTAAAGCGACCCTTTATGATGGTATGCTTAAAGGCTTAATTGGCTCTTTGGGAGAGCCCCATAGTATTTATTTAGATGCTGACGAATTTAAGTCCATGAAAATGCAAACATCTGGCACTTATGCAGGTGTAGGCATGGTTCTTGGTCATGATGATAAAGGTTTATATGCAGTTAGTATTATGGAAGATCAACCAGCTTTCAAAGCGGGCATAAAACCTGGTGATCATATTATTGCTATTGATGGTCAATCCACAAGCGATATTACTGTAGAAGATGCATCCTCTCGAATTCGCGGCGAGGCTGGTACCGTTGTTGCCCTTGATATAGAGCGTAATGGTGAAAAATTGCACTTTGATATTACCCGTGAATCCATTGTGTTACCTACTGTTAAAAGCAAAATGCTCACAAGTACAGTAGGGTATATTCGTATTAGTCAATTTGCTGAAAATACGGCTGATGATTTTGAAACACAATTTAAAGAATTGCAAGCTCAAGGTATGAAGGAACTAATTTTAGACCTTCGAGATAATCCTGGTGGGTTATTATCTACTACAGAAAAGATTTCTAACTATATTATGCCTCCAGGAACATTAGTAACCGTACAAAATAGAGCTGGGAAAAAAGAGGTTTATAAGTCTAATGGTCCAGACGTAGCTATGCCATTAGTAGTTCTTGTTAACAAAGGGTCTGCTAGTGCATCTGAAATTATAGCTGGTGCTATTCAAGACCGTAAACTAGGTACTATTTTAGGTACTAATACATATGGTAAGGGTACAGTTCAAACAATTTACCCTAGCCTTGATAATGAAGGTGTTAAGGTAACTATTGCTAAATACCATACACCAAATGACCGTGTTATTGACGGCATTGGTATTAAACCTGATGTAGAACTGGATTTACCAAAAGGTGTAAATCCATCTAGTACATTAGATGATATTCAAATTAAAAAAGCATTAGAGTTATTACAGCAATAATGCATAGGAGTTAAAGTATGTTTATAGATAGAGCGCGTGTCTTTGTTAAGGCCGGTGACGGTGGGGACGGCATGTCTAGCTTCCGCCGTGAGAAATACGTGCCAAATGGCGGCCCTAGTGGCGGCGATGGTGGTAAAGGGGCAGACGTTATATTTAAAGCGGACAAGAATATTAATACTCTTGTAGACTTTAGATATAAACGTCAGTTTAAGGCACCTGCTGGTGGTAATGGTGAAAGCTCCAATAAGCATGGTCGCGGTTCTGAGCCACTTATTATCCCGGTTCCGTTGGGCACTGTAATTAAAGAAGAAGAAACAGGTAAAATTTTCTGTGACCTCGTTAACGACGGTGATACGTTTGTTATTGCTAAAGGTGGTCGTGGTGGCCGTGGTAATGCACGCTTCCAAACAAGTGCTAATCGTGCACCTACATTTGCAGAAAAGGGTGAACCAGGTGAAGAGTTCTGGTTACAACTAGAGCTTAAAGTATTGGCAGATGTTGGTCTATTAGGCTATCCATCTGTTGGTAAGTCTAGTATTTTACGTAAGGTTTCTAAAGCTCAACCAGAGGTAGCTGCTTACCACTTTACTACATTGACACCTGTACTTGGGGTAGTAACAATCTCTGGAGACCGTAGTTTTGTATTAGCCGATATTCCTGGTCTTATTGAAGGGGCTAGCGAAGGTGTTGGCCTAGGGCATAACTTCTTGCGTCACGTAGAACGGACTAATATTTTAATTCACGTCCTTGATGTATCTGGTATGGAAGGTCGCGATCCAAAGGTTGATTTTGATGCTATTAATGAAGAACTTCGTAAATATTCTGAAAAATTAGCCAATAAAAAGCAAATTGTTGCACTCAATAAGATTGATATGGTCTTTGATGATACAACAATTCCTGATACAAAAAAATATTTTGAAGATAAAGGATATGAAGTATTCCTTATCAATGCATTAAGCGGTGAAGGTTTACCAGAGCTCATGGAACGCGCTTACTACTATGTAGAAAACTATGAACCAGAACCAGAAGCAACTGATGATACAGTTGTATACGAAGCAAAACCAGATGTAGAATTCGTTATCACTCGTGGTGATGATGCTGCATTCTATATTACAGGTAAACGTATTGAACGCTTAGTGGCAATGACAAACTTAAGTGATGATCAATCTCTTCGTAGATTCCAACGCATTTGGCGTTTTATGGAGCTCGATGCTAAATTGAAAGAAAAAGGTTGTAAAGACGGTGATGAAGTTGTGATTGGCGATCAACGCTTTACATTCCAAGAGTAGGAGTAATAATGACAGGAAAACAAAAACGGTATTTACGTTCTTTGGCAGCAACAATGCCACCAGTGGTTCAAATTGGTAAAAATGGTTTAGAAAATAGTGTTATTGATAGTGCTCGCGCAGCATTAATGGCTCGTGAATTAATCAAGGTAAAATTACTCAACAATAGCCCTGAAGATAAGACGATTTTCCAAGAGTTAGCTGATATGCTTGGTGCTGAATTAGTCCAAGTTATCGGCTTTAACGGTGTATTATATAAAGCTAAAAAAGAACCTAAAATTATTCTACCTAAATAAATCGTCATATTACTAACATGTATTATATGGGGGTCTACATAACCTGTTAGCCCTAGGAGGTTATTCTATGCGCAGTGCTATCATCAACGCAAAAAGAATAGTAGTTAAAGTAGGCAGTAGTACGCTTTGTTATGCTAATGGTCATTTAAACCTAGAACGCATTGAACGATTAGTACGCCAACTATCAGATTTAGCTAACCAAGGTAAAGAGGTTATCCTCGTTTCTTCTGGTGCAACAGGTGCTGGACTGGCCCCTTTAGGATTTAAGGAAAAACCTAGAGACCTTGTATTAAAACAAGCTGCTGCAGCAGTAGGACAAGGCATCCTTATTCATATGTATGAGCGTATGTTTCGTGAATATGGTCGTACAGTAGGTCAAATTCTTTTAACAAAAGAAGATAGTACTGGTCGTCATAGTTATCTTAATTTACGTAATACATTACATACGTTATTGCAACTCAATGTTATTCCTATCATTAATGAAAATGACGTGGTTGCCATTGAAGAATTTAAAATCGGAGATAATGATACTTTATCTGCTACCGTAGCAGGTATTGTAGATGCTGATTTGCTCATTATTTTGTCTGATATTGAAGGATTATATACAGCTAATCCAGCTACTCATCCAGATGCTACATTAATAGAAACAGTTTCTGAAATTACTGATGAAACCTATGCTATTGCAGGTGGAGCAGGATCTAACATGGGTACTGGTGGTATGTATACTAAAATTAAAGCGGCTCATATGGCTACAAACTCAGGCGTACCGATGGTAATCACATCTGGTGAAGTGGAAGATTCTGTTCGTCGTGTATGTAAGGGCGAACAAATTGGTACTCTCTTTGAAGCGCATGATGCTGGGCTATCAGGTAAACATCATTGGCTTGCCTTTGGTAAACGATTGAAAGGGTCAATCACTATTGATGATGGTTGTGCACGTGCTGTATTAGATAAAGGGGCAAGCATTTTACCAGCTGGTATTATTGATGTAGATGGTTCATTTGGACCTGGTGATACAATTTCTATTTATCATGATGGTAAAGAAATTGGCCGTGGACTTATCAACTATGGCATCGAAGATATGAAGGCCATTAAAGGTCATAATACAAATGATATAGCTCAAATTTTAGGTATTAATACAACCTATGATGAAGCAGTACATCGTAATAATCTAGTTTTATTACATTGAGGATATCCTATGAACCAGTATGAAGAAATTTGTAAAGATATGGGTCAAAGAGCTAAAGCGGCATCCTTTGAATTAGCTCAAATTGATCAAGGTACATTAGATTCTGCATTATTAGCAATCGCTGATGCTGTAGAAGCACAAGCCGATGAAATTATGGCTGCTAATCAGTTAGACTTAGATAAATCTGGTGATTATAATGTGCCTCAAACCATGATAGATCGATTAACATTGACACCTAGCCGCATTTCTCAAATGGCTGAAGGTGTTCGTCAAGTAGCTGCTCTTGAAAGTCCAGTTGGTTCAGTTCTAGAAACAATTACACGTCCTAACGGTTTGACTATTGAAAAAAGAGCGGTACCTTTTGGTGTCATTGGTATTATTTTTGAAGCTCGTCCAAATGTAACAATTGATGCTGGTGTGCTTTGTTTAAAAACATCGAATGCTACGATACTGCGTGGTGGTAAGGAGGCCTTCCATACCAACCAAATTATCGTAACTATTATGCGCAATACCTTAGAATCTTTAGGAATTACGCCAGATGCAATTCAACTTGTTGAAGTTCTAGATCGGGATATGGTTGGTGTATTATTACACCAACGTGAATATATTGATGTCATCATTCCTCGTGGTGGAGCTGGACTTATTCGTCGTGTTGTAGAGGAAAGTAGTATTCCTGTTATTGAAACCGGTAGTGGTGTGTGTCATACATATATAGATGAATATGCGAATCTCGATATGGCATTAGAAATTGCAATTAATGCAAAGGTACAACGTCCGTCTGTATGTAATTCTATGGAAACATTGCTAGTACACCAAGCGGTAGCCGGTGAATTTTTACCACGTCTTGATATGGCTCTACAAGAATATGGCGTTCGCATTCACGGTGATATAGATGTAGCTCAATATATGGAGAATACAATTCCTTTAACAGAGGATTCCTTCCATACCGAATATAACGATATGGACTTAAATGTACGTATTGCTGAAAATCTTGAAGAAGCCATCAATCATATTAATTGTTATTCTACACATCACTCTGAGGCTATCGTAACAGATGAACCGATGCGTGCAAGAGTATTCATGAACTTAGTAGATTGTTCTACTGTGTATCATAATGCTTCTACGCGTTTTACTGATGGTTTTGAATTTGGTTTTGGTGCTGAAATCGGTATTAGTACTCAAAAGCTCCATGCTCGTGGGCCAATGGGATTACAAGCACTAACATCATATAAATACTTTGTATTTGGAGAAGGCCAAGTTCGAAAGTGAAGACAGTATATTACTTAATAAGGGCATACTACAGATATATTCAGACCCCAAAAGGTCGATACGAATGGATATCCTATGGAAAAGCACTGCTCTTATTTATCATTATTTGTGTCATTGTCATTAAGGGTGTGACATTATTATGGTAGAGAAACGTCGTATAGGTATCATAGGTGGAACATTTAATCCTATCCATTTAGGGCATCTAATGATTGCTGAGGTGGCTTGTGAAAGTTTTAACCTTGAGAAGGTTATTTTCGTGCCAGCACGGATACCACCTCATAAGCAACATGATGTAATAGATAGTCATCATCGATATGCTATGACAGCAGCAGCCGTGTCAGATAATCCAAATTTTGAAATTTCTGATGTAGAGATGCGTCGTGAAGGCCCTTCGTATACAGTTGATACGATACAACATTTTAAGGTTATATATGGACCAAATGTTGAATTTTACTTTATAGCTGGAACGGATACAATTCGTGCGTTGCCAACGTGGAAATTTATTGAGGAATTATTAGATGAGGTCCACTTTATTGGTGCTACAAGACCTGATGGATCTAGTGCAATTGATGAAACATTAGATATTTTAGGACCAAAAGCACGAGAAAAAATACATCTTATGGAGGTTCCTGAGATGAAATTATCTGCTACGTATTTGCGAGAGCGGTTACGTTCTGGAAAAACTGTTCGGTACATGTTGCCTAAATGTGTAGTGGAGTATATAGAAGAAAACCATATTTATGGGAAGGAATAAAGGATGTTATCATTTGATGAAATACAAGTTAGCGTGAGTCAATGGTTGACCAAAAAACGTTTTAAGCATACTCTTGGCGTTGTTGAATCAGCCACTCATTTAGCTGAGCTTTATGGCGTTGATGTGGAAAAGGCTAGATTAGCCGCATTGTTGCATGATTGTGCAAAGGAGCTTCCGCTGAAGGAAATGCAAAAGCTAGTTAGTGCTGAATCTTATGAGGCTGATCAAGAATTATTAAGCAGTGGTAATCTTTTACATGGGCTAGCCGGTATGATTCGTGCTAAACAAGAATTTTCCATATCTGATGCTGATGTTTTGGAAGCCATTAGAGTTCATACGACTGGTAAGATACATATGTCTAAATTAGATAAAGTTATATTCTTAGCAGACTATATAGAACCTAATCGAGATTTCCCAGGTGTTGATGAATTGCGTAAAGTGGCAGAACAAAATTTAGATAAAGCTGTATTGCTTGGTTTTGATAACACTATTATTCATCTTATTGAGCAAAAACAATCTATTTATCCTTTGACCATTCTTGGTCGTAATGATGTGTTACAATCTTGTAAATAATGGAGTTTATATATGGAAGAACGTGAACGGGCAAGAGCTCGCCGTCGAAGAAGACGACGTCAACAAAAGTCATCTGTTAAATGGCCTAGAATTATATTAGCTATTATTGTTGTAGTAGCATTACTTGGCGGTATAGGATACGGTCTATATACTGGCGTATCTTATGCATATAGAGCTATTGTAGGTACTACCGAATCAACTGATGCATCTGGAGATAATGGAAATAAACAAGATGGTAATACTGTATCTGTAGAGCAAAAAGGCTTAGATAAACCATTATATATTCTTGTTGTCGGTACTGATGAGAATAATCCAAGTCAAAGTGATAGCTTATTCTTGTTATCTATTAATTTAGATCAAAAGACTATGGATGTTATTGGTATCCCTAGTAATAGTAAAATTGATAACAGAGATCAAACTGATGCAACAATGCTCAATAGCATCTATGAAAAAGGTGGTATTGATTTAACAAAAGCTGTTATCGAAGATATGTTCCATATATCTATACCATATTATGTTGTAGTTAACCAAAATGCTTTCAAAAAAACGAATGATGTATTAGGAAATCAACAAATCTATGTAGAACAAACTATGGAACACGTGGATGCAGACGGAAATAAAGATATAGATTTGCAACGAGGTTATCAAACATTAGATAGTGATAAAGCATTGGCTTATTTACGATATTCTGATCCAAAACATGATACATTTACACGTGTACAACGACAAGAACGCTTTTTAAAACTATGGGTAGAAGAAGAGCATAATGCATTCTTCTTAACAAATGCATGGCATATTTGGCGAATTTGGGATCATTATGATAGTAATATTTCTACATTAGATGCTATTAAGCTTGTGTATAATGCTAGCAAAATCAATAAGGAAGAAATCCATTTCTACATTCTTCCTGGCGAAAAAGAGCTAGTAGGAGATATGACATATTGGAAGGTAAATCCTACTGAAGCACAACGATTAGTAGGCATTACGATGGGAAATTTACCAGCTAATGAAATGACACAATTTGTAACAGCTCCAACTAATAATACAGCCAAGGTTGCACCAGAATCGGAACATAATGGCGGGACTATTACAAAGCCAACAGAACCTGGTGATGAGAGTAGTAAAAAACGGTAAAAGGGGAATAGTATGAAAAATAAAGAAGAAATTAAAGAAATCGTATTACAATTAGCACAAGCTGCTTTCGATAAAAAAGGTAGAGATATTGAAATCCTCGATTTAGAAGGTGTATCTATGTTAGGTGATTACTTCCTAATTGCTAGTGCGAACAATATCAAGCAATCTCAAAGTATTGCTGATGAAATGGAAGATAAAGCAGCAGAATTGGGCATGACAGTCAACCACAGAGAAGGTTACCGTGAAGGGGAATGGATTTTACTTGATTTTGGCGATGTTATTTGTCATGTCTTTGGTGGTGATGAATTGCGCGAATTCTACGGTTTAGAAGAATTGTGGAATGATGCAGTTCGAGTTCCATTTGAAGGAGTATAATATGGCTACAGAATTGTTGGAAAATACAATTGCCACATTAAAAGTATTGCGTACTAGTGACCAAGGGGCCTTTCTAGATGGTCAAACAGGCAATACAAATGATGATATTTTGCTTCATAAGGATCAACAAACATCTCCGGTTGCTATTGGTGATGAGGTAGAGGTATTTTTATATCGCGATCCAAAAGGACGTTTAACTGCTTCTATGCGATTGCCTGCAATGAAGGTAGGTCAAATTGGCTATGTTGAGGTAATCAACACTACAAACTTTGGCTGTTTCGTTGAGGTTGGCACTGAACGTGGTATCTTTATGCCCCATGCTGAGATGCGTGGACGTCCTCAAGTTGGTGAAAAGGTTTGGGTTCGCCTATATACTGATAAATCTGGTCGATTTGCAGTATCTATGGATGTAGATGATGAAATGCGTCGTGCTTCTAAGGCCGCTACAGAGGCTAAGGTAGGACAACTAGTTAAGGGCGCTATTTATAACTTAACTAGTGATGGGGCATTCTTTATTACTCCAGAACGATGGATAGCCTTTTTACATCGCTCAGAAATGACGAGAAAACTAAAGGTTGGGGAGATGGTTGAAGGTCGCGTTACCTTTAAACGTGATGATGGCCGAATCAATGTATCTATGCGTCCTACCAAGGAAAAGGCCCTCATATCTGATGGAGATATTATTATGGAATATCTTCTTAACCGTGGTGGTAAGATGCCGTATAGTGATGAATCTTCTGCTATGTTGATTAAAGATAAGTTTAACATCAGCAAAGCCGCGTTTAAACGTGCTTTAGGGCATTTGATGAAAGAGAAAAAGATTGTTCAAGATGATGGTTGGACATTATTAAGGCGGGAGCATCCGCAGATTTGAATAGTGGGGTTATCCTCTGAATAATAAAAGAA
>NZ_UQYC01000019.1 GCF_900545205.1 uncultured Veillonella sp.
GTTGCTGCTGCAGCGGAGAAGCTTTCAACAAAATCATCATAACCACCAAGATCAGCGTCGATAGCCTCTTTCAAAGGGCCTTCCAATTTAGAAGTGTCTGGTTTTGTCATGATGTCCCAGAACATAGTGTGGTTCTTATGACCGCCACAGTTGTTGATAACTGCTTGACGGATATCCTCTGGCACATTAGCAATATCACCGAGAATACAATCTACACAGCCATAAGCAAGATCAGGATATTTTGCGATAGCAGCGTTCAAATTATTAACATACGCTTGATGGTGCTTGTCATGGTGCAATTTCATTGTTTCTACGTCGATAACAGGCTCAAGATAATCATAAGCATATGGTAATGGTGCGAGTTCGAAAGGTTTCATAATAGTCCTCCTTAAATATAGGGCACGAACGATGTTGAAATGTATCTATCATTCTTGTGAAAGCGTTTCGATGCACCTGCATCTATATTTTATTTAATTGATATAAATTATCATTATTTATTTATTGTACATTGTATATAGAAAATCGTCAATGTATTTTCCCATAGAAAAAGGCTATAGGATTTCCTATAGCCTTTGAGTTCGTTTACCAATATAAAGCACTCTAATATAGCTAGAACACGATATCTACTCAACAATACATTGGCACATTTTCATTGTTGTTAATGCTGCTTGGTGAGATTCTTCTGTCACACCTGCACAGCAGCTAGAATCTACGTAAACAGGAATTTCTGGTAAGCCAGCTTTCAGTATAATCGCATTAGAAACAACGCAAATATCAGTACATAAACCAACGAGCGTAATAGACTCAATAGGATTTACCGAGTTCATGCCTTCCAAACGGGATAATAATTCAAAGGATCCAAAGTTTGGCTTATCGATAAAGGATACAGGGCTCATGACAGGACGCCCTTCTGCAGCTTCGATTAAACCTTTCACAATATGCCAGCCCTCTGTATTCTTCACGCAATGTGTAACAGGCAAGAACTTGCCCTCTTGGCTTTCAAGATAATTAGTATCATGCGTATCGCGCGTAAAGATAATAGGCCCGTCAAAGTTCTCAATTTTTTGGCGCACATTATCTACAATCATCTGCGCCTGTGCTGAGCCAAGGGCACCATCTACGAAGTCTTTTTGCATATCAATAACAACTAGAACCTTTTGCATAGTTCCTCCTGTATATAACCTACCAGTAATAAATTATTTATTCACTATACTAGTTATACTCTTTATACTCAATGACATCAATACTAGAAATTTATTCTTTTTCCTCAGCTAACGCATGACGTACGCGGTGTGGCTCATTATGAGCTAGCTTTCCTGCTGCAGCGGCCGCCACGGCACCTACAAGATCATCGAGGAATGTATTACAGTGACCGCCCTCTTCACTATCTAGCTTCTTAATAATACCTGGCTTTACCTTATCTAAATAGCCATAGTTCGTAAAGCCTATAGAGCCATACAGATTAACGATGGAAAAGGCTAGAATCTCATCGATACCATAGAGGCTTTCATCATTAGCCAAGATGCGTTGCAAAGGCTGAGACAATTTATTCTGTTCCGTTAACTTGTCGAGCTCAATGCCCGTAATTATCGCATTGTGTACCTCTCGTTTTGAAAGCACAGATGCCACATGCTCACGACACTCTTCAATCTTTAAATTCGGCATATACGGTTTTTGAACGTATAAAACGAGCTCTGCAATATCCTCTACCGTAACGCCACGCTCCGCCAGTAGGTCGTAAGTGTATTTCTCTAAATCTTTTGTAGATTCCATAAGTGCTCCTTTATTTTTTCTTAGGCTTATCACCGGATAGCATAACAATACTAACTGGAATGGTTATCACCAACTCTTCCTCTGTATCGACATGCTTTGTATTCCAAGCCGCCTCTTTGGCAGCCTCTTCAAAGATGGGGTAAGCCTCTCGATCTAATTTCCAATTATTAGGCCCTGCTTCAACAGCCACAATATTACCCTTATCATCGGTCTTAATCTCCACTGGAACAATCAAGGTACCGTCAGCACTCGTTTTGAAAGCCTCACTAGGAATGATGACATTATAAGAGATTTGTTGCTGTAATTCATAAGTACGCTTATCTGTAGGCTTTAAATCAGCCGCCAAAGAACTAACAGTTCCCATCATAGACGCCAATAAGGCTAGTAACACAACACGTTTTAACATAGTTTCCTCTCGACTAAATACTCTCACGCTGCACGCAGTATACGTTGATTATACCACGAAAAAATCCCTACCGATGCATAATCAGTAGGGATTTATTCATAATTAGATTTTCTTAACCATTTCAGATTTCAATGCCATAGCACCAAAACCATCGATTTTGCAATCGATATCGTGGCCATCGCTCGCATCAGTGATGAGGCGAATGTTTTTAACGCGCGTACCTTGTTTCAATACGCCAGCGCCTTTTACTTTGAGGTCTTTTACAACAACAACTGTATCGCCATCAGCTAGCTCGTTGCCGTTAGCATCGCGAATAATACCTGCTTCAGCTGCAGCTTGTGCATCAGCCGCTGTCCATTCATTGCCGCACATAGGGCAGATAAACATATGACCGTCTTCGTATGTGTACTCATCGCCGCACTTAGGGCAGTTAGGTAAATTTGCCATTTAGATCTCCTTTTCTCACTACATAATGAAAGTATTATACCATACCTTAGAAGCCGAGCTCTATATTGATATGATGACCATTGGCTTCATATTGATACAAAGGCTATATAATATCTACAATAAAAAACCTAATCAATCTCATTTCTCTTTATTAAAGTTTCATACAACTCTAACTTATCTTCTAAATTATTCTTATAGCCTTCCAATCGTTTGATTTCGGCCTCAATAAATCGATAGTGTTCCTGTAACAGTGTCATTCTTTCATGGACCGTATGAGATCCGGCATACCGTAAGTCCGCATATCGCTTGATATTCGCAAGTGGCATTCCCATGTCTTTCAAGCGTTTAATAAACTGCACAAAGCCTACGTCCTCCGCATGATAATTGCGAATGCCGTTCTGTCGCTCGATGTGAAGGAACCCTTGATCCTCATAATATCGCAATGTAGAAATAGACAGCCCTACCAATTTTGAAAATTCACCGATTTTCATACTTTCACCACCTTGACCTCAAGTATACTCGAGCATATATCATACGTCTAGACGGAGGTAATAATTATGAAAGAAACACGTTTTAACATCGGCATGAACACATTGAAACAGATTGACGGGCTACACGGCGAGGAGGTATATAACATAATTCAAGAGATTTCACCGGCCATAGCCGATTTATTGGTCGAGCTGTTCGGCGACATCTACACGCGTCCAAACCTTAATTTCAAGGAACGGGAACTGATTACGCTCGCATCCCTGTTGACGCTGGGCGGTTGCGAGGCTCAGCTGAAAGTACATACCAATGCAGCGCTTAATGTCGGTATTGCGCCCGAGCAAATCGTAGAGGTCTGTACCCACTGCATCCCCTATGCGGGATTTCCACGCGTGCTGAACGCACTGTTTACAGTGAAAGCGGTCTTTGAAGAACGGAATATCCAGAATTAAAGAATGAGCTGCAATAAAAAATCTAATAATTCATATCAGTATATAAATAACTACAAAAGGGAGACTCACAACGGAGTCTCCCTTTATTCATCTATACCAAATCAACTAAACATCTACAATCCTTGCAGAAGTTGTAAATAATCTTGCCGTTGACTAAATATATTATATATACGCACTTCTTTTTCATCATCAAAGACACGATATAAAATAATATTTTTATTAATAATCAACATTCGATAGTTTTTATTACGTAAAACAGTATGTCTTGGAATCGTGCCCATATAAGGATTATCCGCTAATAAAAGGATTCTATCCTTAATATCTTGATAAACAGACTTGGCAATTTCATTGGAAAAAGATTGCTTTACATGCAGAACAATATGATGCAATGCCTGATCGGCCTGTGCCATAATAATGATACGATAAGCAGTGTCTTCCATAACTATTCGGCCTCAGCTAACAACGCTTCTATGCTGATAAAAGTATCCTCAATAGGACCCATTCTACCTTTTCGTTCGTCTTCCTCAGCCAATGCAATAGCCTCTAATAATTCGATCTGTGCTTTCAATTTATTATAGGTTTCATATCCCATACATACCGTATCACCACGACCATTTACCGTCATAATACAAGCTTCGTCCCCTGTTTTCAAAACTGTAGAGATTTCATTATATTTATTTCTTAAATCCGACGATGGTCGGATACTTTCACGTAATAACCCCATAAAAGCACCTCCTCATATACAAATTATATCATAATTTGTATATGAATTGTGAATCACTAATCCTATCCTAATCGTTTACGCAAGATAGCATAGAGAATCATACTAACAATAACGCTCATAACGGCTTGAATGGTATTGGTCACAATACTAGCAATGGCTACGCCTGGATCGAATACAAAGTATTCAGCGATGAAGTAGCCTGCTACGATGATAATGCCACCTACAATGGTTGCCACCAAGGCAGAGGTAGTTGTCTTATTGTTATAGACAGTACCGACAAGATAGCCTTCAATGCCTTTCACCACAAAGGTGATTGGTACAAAGACTACGTAGCCGAGAAACAAATCAGCTAGCGCCGGGCCGATAGCACCAATATAGGCGCCATATTTTCGACCTAATAATAGAGCTGACGTCATAATAACGACATCTCCTACATTGAAATAGCCGCGAATGCCAGGTACTGGAATTTTTGTGTACATGGTAAACAGTGTTGCGAGGGCAATCAATACGGCTGTGAGTACTAACGCGGACGTAGTACTGCGGGTTTGAACGTGTTGCATAGCGTCCTCCTTATAAAGAAAATAGGCATGTGAATAATTACATCACATGCCTTTACTATATACCTTTACGATAACACCTGCAAATAAAGGGAATTAACTATTTAAAATACAGTTAAGCGTACTCCTCAAATCGCTCCTCTACATTGTAGAGAACCTCGCAATCACAGCCGCCACCTTCGTTGACGATCCAGTCTAGTACGCTTTCCACATCTACCTTTTGTTTTTCCAAGAATTCTCTGGTGAAAGTCAAACTATGATCGCAACCGTCATTTGCCTCTAATTTTTCGTCTACATAATCAAAGAGATTCCAAAACAACTCTTCATCCATAGGCAAACTATCTTTAAAAGATTGCTTTTGCTCATTAGCATAAGCCTTTAACAATTCCTTTTTACGCGCTTTATCCATTATGATTATTCCCTTTTATATCTTATAAGTTATAGCTCATGACTTATATCTCAAGCCCTATTTCTCATATAATTCTGGTCGTTCTAATACTGTACCATATTTTAGTTTTGGCAACTTAACTAACTGAGGATACAGCTGTTTAACCTCTTTACAAGATCTTAATGTAAGATGTTCTAGATTATGGAGTTCTAAAATTGGAGAATAGTCTGTATCCATCACTTTAGCTGTCAAGAAGCTAAAGAATCGCAGCTGTTTCATATGACGTAGAAATCCCAAGGATTGAACCTTAAGAATTTTAGGAGCTGCGAAATCACCTTCTAGATCAAGACTTTCAAGGCGCTTCAGATGCACTAATGGCGTATAATCATCAATTTTTTGAAAGTTCTCAATCGACAGAGCCACTAAATTTTCTAATTTTGATATAGGCTCTAAACTCGATACACTTCTACCGGACCCAATGTGTAAATATTCTAGTTCTTGTAAGTTCTCTAATTTTGAAATATCTGGATAGACGCCCCATTTTATATGTAATTTTTTGAGTTTCTGTTGGGCACACACCGCATCAAATAAGTCCTGTGACATTCTTGTACAAAACATGAGCTCTGTAAAAGTATCTGGATTATTTACTAGGAAATCACACCACTCCATCCAAATTCGCTTCTTATCTTTAGCAGAATAGTTTTCATCTAGCTGTGTGCAGTTGATTATTAACTTATCTTCACCATCATATTCAGAGACCTCTACCACAGATTTAGGCCGTGCGTCATCCTTATGATAGTAGTCAAATCCATATTTAACTTGCTTTTCTGTTAACACTGCCATGTTACAATTCCTCATCTTCGCCAGTCGCATAATTGGTTTGGCTACAACTAGATCCATAGCCAACAAATTTTAACGACCTTAACAAATTGATACAAGTACATTCCCATTAGCGTCTAGCACTTGTTTATAGAATCGTTTCATTTGCTCGAAATCATGAAGAAGTTCGTCTTTGATTTCTTCCTCTTCCTCATCGTAATCCCAAATATTTGGATATAACTCTGCCTCTTTGCAAGCTGCCATATCAAAGGATTCAAGAGCTTGTTCCATATCAAACTGCTCTAGAGCTGCCACGATATCTGCTAACTTATCATGTTCAGTATACGCCAAATAATCCGATAGTTCTTCTACAGCTGTTATGCCAAGCACAGCTTGACTAAGAGGATTATTATCATCCTTATGGTCAGTGCTTACGCCAGTTAGCACAAAGTGAAGTACATCCCACATCTTGTCGATATCGAGCAATAATTCATCATCGTCATTCCACTCTTCAACGCTTTCAAGAATTTCCTCTTCTTCTGAGCCCATAGCTTTGAGCTCTTTTAAATTCGCATCGCTTAAACAGCTATAATTTGCAATTAGTCCCATAATTAAATCCTTTCATAAATTCTTCTAACCATTAGAAAAATAAATTTTCCGATTCTGTAATGCTTCCATCATCTTCATGGAAATAGCAGGTATATACCGGTTCACGATGCGCCGCATCATAGAATTTCTGTAAAGCAGGTGAAAGTTTCATGTCTATTGGCATATGTAAAGCTTTTACAAGGGGTTCCCAAAGTTCCATTGGCGAATAAGAAATAATGTGTAACTGCTTATTCTGACCATATTCTTCAAGTACTGCCGCATCAGAATACTTACTTGAGTCACAGTAATCATGCCAACAAATACTAAAAACGATTAAATGAAATAAATCGTCCATACTTTCAGCTAAACGACCGGCGGCACCCTCGCTACTCCAATACCCTATGGAGCCGTCCTCCAATAGATGATATTCACCGCCAGCGCCATCTACAGCGAATGCCATACCCGGCACAGAGAATGTGCAGCAACCTTCAGCTGTATCTCGTTCCTCTAGCGCATCTAGCAAGCGAAAATCGAATAGCGTATCAAAATCTTCAGCTAACTTAGCATCATTTCGCAATATATCTAAATAATCCATCTTACACGCTCCTATTAGCAGAAATTATTCCTAGCAATTTAGCCTCTCCTTCATCAGATGTATCTAATAGCGGAATCGCTAACAAAAGCACTTGCAAGGAGTAATAATAAAAGCTAAAGAATAAATCATCAGGGAATACATCCTCTTCCTCATATCTAAGAACGTCTTCATCTTCATCATATTCTTCAGACCAAAGGTATTCTTCGTTGAGCATATCCTCGAAGTTCAGCAATGGATCTGCATGCTCTAGCATAAGACCATCTCGAACGCACTCAGCAATCACAGTAAACAACTCAACCAATTGTTCTGCTAAATACTGAGCTACTTCATTACGAGCTCTCTCTTCCTGAGCTTTCTTAAAAATACGAAGCAAGAAAATCATGGCAAATGGTGTAGCATGCCACAACGTCGATTGGTGCTCAATATTCTGTGCTAATGCCTCACCAGCCGCATCAACAACTTCTATGCTTTCCATATTCCACAACACATCAAGCTCTGTAGGAAAGTCTGTAGCACGGCCGTAGGTTGTGGTTAACCGGTGCCACGGTATATCACTGACTTTTACAGTTTCTATATATTGTTTCGTCATAGTATCCATTATAGTTATACCTTTATATATACGCCCATGTAGTAACGCCTTCGGCCAATGATTATTTCTCAATAACATCTTTCACCAGTTCATAGGTATCTATGAGACGTAGTTTTCCAATCCGCGGATTATCTGTAATCTCCTCATAGATATCCTCTAGCGTTCCCGCTGGGGCTAATTTCCATAGTTTACACGGATATAGTTCAACTGTCCCGATAATTTCCAAATTATCCAGTAACAAGCCTAAGTCTTTATGATTGAACCAACAATCTGTATCGATACCGAAATTTGTATTGTCTTTCCGGCAGGCAATTTTACTATTTAAAAATTGCTCCATTGTTGGCTTTTCTTCTTGTAAAAGCCGCGTACAGGCTAAATGATATTCGATTTTCCGTGGTGATTGATCCACGTCAGAGATAAATATAGCACCATACTCGTTTTCAAATTTAACAGCTAATACGTCGCCCACCTTAAAATAAGGTACTCTTTTTGTTTTAGATTTACGAACCTTAAGCGGCTTCGTATTTTCGCTCTGTAGCTGTTCGGCTAACTTATCCAATACCTTTTGACGCTGTTTAAGAGCATTACCATCAATTTCTAGCCAAAACTCATGAGGGCCATGAGCGATTATGTCTAAGGCTTTCTGTTTAATATCAGCTGATAGATGTCCTATCTTCCATAACGAATAGGCCACCGCAGTCCAATAAATTTCTGTGTAAAACTCATCAGTACAAAAATTTTGTTCCTCACTTAAGATTTCAGAAATGATTGTATCAATACTAACGCCATCCTTGTATCGCTCAACAATGGCATTATAAATATCATGACCGTCATCACTATCTATGATTTTCACACCGTCAATTGCCATATGAATCTCCTCTAGGACTCTCGTAATGCCAGTAGTGCAAATACTTCGTCCATATCAAGATTAAACATATTACTTTCAAGATTAATAGGTTCAAAATAGTAACGAACTGTATCTGCACCAAATTCATCTTCTAAATTGGCCCATTCTGCCCCTGAAAGCACGGTAAACCCAAGTGTATCGTTTCCAAGGCTTTCAACAAACCAGCGCACCTCATAATCAGGCTGAACGAAGTCGTTAAAGTATTTGATGGTTACATCCCGATCTTTCTCCTCACTATAAGGAATTTGCAGTTCTTTATCGCCCTTTTGTAACACAATATCGTCACCATAGGACTTGCCATTACTAACGGTTTGAATATCGATAGGCTCATCCATCATATCATTAAAATAGTTCACCACATCCTCGTCATCCTCGCGCCAGTCAATCCAGATGATAGCCTCAGAATTAAATAAATCATCTAAATCCATATCATGACTGAAGAAGTCTTTGACTAATTTATACATATCTTCCATGGTCTCTCTCCTATATATCACTTATATTTTTAGGTAGTCTACAACACCAGTATCCCCACTTTAATACAACTCTATAAGGTTTCGTAAATCACATCTTGTTGAACAGTAAAGTCTTCATCAAAACTAACTAATATATACAAATGCCCTGCCGGGGATTCTCCCACATCATAGCCTAGTGCAAATGCATCGTAACAACCTGACTTATCTAGCATAATATCGGTTAAGGTTAGTACAATAGACTCTTCTTGCGGTATTTCCTGTTGTATGAGTTCCTGTGCTAGTTGATCTAATTTATCTAATTGAACATATAATTGTTTCCACATTGGTAGTGAAAGCACCTCAGCCTCAGTATAATTAGTGCAACTAATATTAAGTTTTTGAAAGACTTGTCCTTCATTCTCTATACGATTAGTTCCCAATCTGCGAGATACAAAGTAAACGCCATACGGTTCTTCAGACCAGCTTTCAACATTCCATAAAGTCATTAATTCCGATTTTCTCATCAGGACGCTCCATTAGTTAATCATCCTGCAATATCCGCATCAACAGGGTTCCCATCCGCATCAATATGAGCTATGATACAGTGCCCCCAGAAGATATCATCGTCGTCATAATATACCTCTATGGTGCCATCGTTGCGAAACGCTAATTCTCCCATCGTAATACGCTTGGCAAATACGTCTGATGTAATCGGATCTTGGTCGTCATTATCGAGCCAATCATTAGCAAGGTCTAGCAATTTTTCACTAATATAGGTACTAATTCGTTGTTCAAATGCTTTGAAATTATCGATTGTATTAAAAGCAGCCAATGCTACTGTGCAGCTTTCATCAGACCCCTCATCCACATCAAGGGTGAATGCATAATCATCAATTCTCGCTGTGTAATATTGATACTCTCGATTTAACAGGAAATCACCCCGGTCAGTATGAAGGTATTTAGGAGTTTTCAAATACGCCGACAACGCCTCTAACTCACTATGTTTAGCATGCTCCTCTAACACCTCAAGCACATAATAGCGATTATTCCAAGAAGGACGCATATAACCCAAGTCCTCTAAAGGCTTTGCTTTCTTAACCAACAATTTATAGACTCCATGGGGCTCAAAAGAATAACCCCATCTATCGTCAAGGCCCTCAATAATCCACGTCAAAATGCCTTCGCTACGGTCAAGCATACCAGTTCGAGTATCTAGGATAGCATCGGTGTCCACCAGTGGTCTATGATACTTATCTAAATAAGGACTAGCCCCATTCGCATCGCTGCGTGGCAATGCATAGATTTCAAACTCTTCCGATTCAAACTCTGCTTCATATTCTGGTAAACGTACAATACTCATATGACTCTCTCCTATTCATCACATTTTACGGTACAAACTATTTACAGTTAGAACTACATCCTTTTACAGATGATGCCATAGTATAATTACTTCTATAACATTAAAATGTTCTGTTGCATCACAAGTGTTCAGCTACATCAATTCTATGTAATAGTTCTTTCGCTAGTTCTTTGGCTATTTTGAATTCCTCATTTGAAAGCACCATAAGTACAAAGCTATCGGTTCCTGTGTCCATGCCTGCTAACGTATAGTTTTCCCACGTAGAATTAAGACTAGCACACCAGTCCATAATAACTTGATCTTCATCTAATGTTGCTGTATCAATAGTTAGATTTTCTCTAGTATCTAAAGACTTATTACGTATTAACTTCTGTACATAATAAATAAAATCCTCTAGTTCACATTTACAGTCTAACTCTACGGCATATCCTTTAGAGAGTAGTTCCTCATAGAGGTTCCACCAGCTATCTTCCAATTCTTCCAGGGAGCTCAACTTTACCTTGGTCATAAACGATTTAGCTTGTTTTGCATCGCCTAGCAACAACGTTGCTAATTCTGTAAATGTAGATCGCATCTGATCAATATCTAGATACACTGCTTCTACACACAAACTATAGTCAGGTACTCTGCGTTTTTTCATAAAAGCCCGCATCATCTTCACTGCGTCAGGATAACTTACATCAGCCATACGATAGGTCTTGCCATCTATATCTAAGAATAAATCTACTACATCCTGCGTTTTACCTACACGTGCTTTCATGGCTGTACATCCATCGATGGCATGAGGTGGGTATAACTCCATGTACATATAAAATCCATCATGCATAGCCTTTAAGGTATTATCTATTCCGACTATATTAAAACCGTTTCCATTAGAACCAGGGCTCTTCAAGCGCCATTCTTCGAAATTATCAAATAGTTTTTCTTGAATCCAATTGTAAAAGCTCATATGCACTCTCCCCCATATACTGCTGTTTACATATAATGTTTAACTGACTATGTAACTAAATATGTAACTAAATATGTAACTGAATATGTAACTGAATATATATCTTAATTATATCATTATTAAGGAATACTTATAATGAAAGCATAGGATAAAAAAATACCCCTACAAGATGCATCTTGTAGAGGTATTGATTATACTATTTAGATTCTTATTTGATTTCATATTTAGGTTCTAATTTAGCGTTTTATTTGGATTCTAATTTAGCTGCTAATTCAGCATATTTTCGTTCTAACTCATTATATTTTTCAGATAGGTCTTTCATATCTTTTTTGAGTTGTGCAGCGTCTTCAGTAGTTACCTCTTCAGAGCTTTTACCAAATTTGAAATTAGCACCTAAGCTAATAGAATTACGGCCGTTACCAACGGTAGTAGCAGCATTAAACATGGTGTTTTTATTAGGACGATAGAACGCACCTAACGCCGCTGCATTAGCATTTTTATAGTTACCAAAGCCAACAGAGTAGGACCATTTGTCATGTTTATCGAAATCTAATGGATGCAAGCCAGCGAGTGCTGCAGAAGCCGCTGCTACGCTAGATACTTGTTGATCAGTGTAGGATTTAGCTTCATTTAAGCTATTAGCACCGCCATTAATAATACGATTATTTAATGTATTAATATCGCCTTCTATAGTAGTGATACGGTTTTCATGATTATCTACCACGTCTTTAATGGCATGTAATTGGGAGCCATTGACTGCATCAGTAGATGTCGCAGATACACGGCCTGCCGCTACATTTGTAATCGTACGTTCTGCACCACTATCACCAATGCTCAATGTACCAACCGCATTTCCACCAGCAAAGTTATAGGTTCTGCCGCCGATAACACCAGAGTTAGTAGATACAGCTGTAGCAGTAACAGACTTAGCACCTAGTGCAATGCTATTATCTGTGGCAGCCTTCGCATTCGTACCGATAGCGATGGAGTTTTCATTAAGAGCTTTAGCTGCATTTCCGATTGCAGTAGCGCTTTTACCAGAAGCCTCCGCTACAAAGCCAATAGCATTGGATGCAAAGCCTGTCGCTTTAGAAAGGCCAATCGCATTAGCCGCTCTGCCAGAAGCTACAGAAGATACACCAAGTGCTGTAGAGTATGTATCAGATGCTTGCGCATTATCACCGATAGCAGTGGATTGAGCACCAGTTGCTTTGGAAATAGTACCTACTGCAGTACCACCCCAACCAGTTGCTACAGAGTCAGTACCGATGGATACTGCTAACTCATCTGCTGTCGTATTTCTACCAATTACAATGCTACCCGCTTTAGCAATATTTGCGGCTTTGCCGATAGCAATAGAATCCACACCAGTTACAGATGCATTTGTACCGATAGCGATACCATTTTCCTTAGTTGTACTTGCACTATGACCAATTGCTAAAGAATCTTTTTCTGCTGCATTCGCTAATGTACCAGCAGCAAAGGCACTTTTACCAGCACTAGTAGAATAGTTACCTAATGCTACAGAGTCCTCATTAGAAGCCACAGTTTTAAAGCCTAACGCTGTAGAGTACGCACCGCTAGCATTTGCATAGGAACCAACTGCAGTTGTATTCATAGCCGTTGCCTCTGCATTAAAACCAAACGCAGAAGATTGATTACCAGAACCTGTGGAGCTATAACCTACCGCTGTAGCATAATCATTTTTTGCTTTTGCATTATAGCCAATCGCTGTACCCATATCATTATTGGCTTTTGCATTGTTACCGATAGCAACAGTATTTTGAGCAGTTGCTTCCGCTTTACGACCAATGGCATACGCATCGTTATATGTTGCTTTAGCGCTGTCACCAAAGGCAATAGCATTGTTACCTTGAACCTTGGCACCAGTACCACCTACCAAAGCATTATTGCCTTTAATGGTGTTATTCATGCCCAAAGCCACCGAATTCTGACCATCAATGCTATTACGGTTACCAATTAATAAAGAGTTAATTGCATTGTCATTATTAGCATGGTTAAAGCCACCTGCGATGTTATTAGTACCACCAATAGTATTGCTAGTACCTACTACCAAGCTGTGAGTAGCAGAGTTTGTATTATACCAACCTGCTACGATACTCCCTGGGCCAGATACAGTATTATTAGTACCAGAGGTGATAGTATCATTAGCGGAAGGTCGAACGGTATTCTTGTCGCCACCAAGCAATATATTTTTTACAGGGGAGAACATACCCTGCTCAACTTTATTATCCCCACCATAGGCAATAGAATTTTGCATGCTTAGTGGCGCAGCAGTTGTAGCACTAATATCTAAATTAGATGCTGCAAACGCTGTTGTAGTAATACTGGCGGTAATCATAGCCGTTAAAAGCAATTCTTTTTTCATGTGTTCTACCCCTTTTTAAGACAACACAAACAATATACTCAAAAAAAGATTCAAAGTTACCTAATGAAACCTGAATCGTATAGCACCTCTCTATGCACCATTCATGATTTAACATGAATAAAGTATGAATATTACTCTAATATTATAATTCTAGCTCATAAGAAATGCAAGAAAATGCAAAAAAGAAGGCATACGGCTTTTATAAGCCGTATGCCTTCTTTTCTATACTGGTGCGCCTAACCGGAATCGAACCAGTGACACGCAGTTTAGGAAACTGCTGCTCTATCCTACTGAGCTATAGACGCATGTATACTTTATTATATCGTTTTTAATAAAGTATACGCAAGGCGTCCTTATTGTTGTAGGTATTGGTTATTCACTTGTTTTTGTTCTTCTGGGCTAAGGTTTTGGTAGCCTTTTGCTAATGCACTAACCCAGGATCCGTAGGCAGGATTTGGGAATACAACAAAGGTAGTACCAAAGTCTTCTTTATGTTCATCGATGATAGCATTTCTTTCAGCTAAGGTCTTACCTTTTGTACCAATTGGGAAGTCCCCTGCATTATCCCCCATATACAAAATGACGTTGTATTTCTTAGTGATTGAATCAAAACGAGGTTGTTTGTCTGAGTCTTTTTCGAATAGTAGTACATGTTCTTTATCGACGGATGGGAATCCTAGTTCTTTGAAGTTTTGTACTGTTACATCATAGTTAACAGGTGCATATCGGTTTGAAACGTAGAAAATTTCTACACCTTGTTTATGTACTTCATTTAGAAACTCAACAGCACCAGGCATGGCTTGCGATTTACCTTGATGCACAGCTTGACGCCACCAAGGAGCATCGAAGCGACCATTGCCATTAGCAACGCTTTCACCCATCAGTTTAGTATTATCCACTACTGTTTCGTCCGCATCAAGAACGATAGCAAGAGGTTTTCTTTGATGAGATGGATCAGTAACAGCCATCTTAACAAGATTTAGCGCCACATTGTACCCTTGATACGCTAGTGCTCTGTACTCTGCAGAGGTGCGCATCCATAAGAGCCCCATTGTTTCTGTTTCAGCTTGGTACTGCTGTTTTTGCTTCAATGCTACCTGCTCATCTAGCGGTACTGCAGCTTTTGTGGCCTCACTATTAGCAGCTACCGTATTCGTAGCCGCTGTACTATTAATCGATGGGGTTGATTGAACCTGCGCTACCATCGCTGTAGGAACTACAGGATTTGCTTTCACCGTCGTCGGAGAGTCGGCCTGTGCTACAGAACCTACGCAAAGGCTACCGCCAAGGCAAGCCACCGCTACATACCATGCTAAATTACTACGTTTCATAATTGCCTCCTATCAACATGTGCTCTCTGTATACATACAATACACAATGTAATTCTACATAGTTATACGAAAGTCCTCTATAGATTTATAGTCTATCTGTGTATTTTAAATCTATCTACACAAGAACTATGCTATAATACAGCTGTTGATAGTATTAGAGAGTTCTTATAAAAAAGAGGTATATGTAATGAAAGTATGTAAACGATCAATTATTACCAGTTCACTATTAGCTGTATTGGCTATATCATCTGCGTACGGGGCTACACCTGTACAGCCAAGTGAAAGCACAGACACTGCAGTGGTTGACATGGATTATTCTAATATTCCAGAGCTAAAAAGATCTATTGAAAGCGCAACTCCAGCCATAGTGCAATCTACGCTTGATGCGTCTAAAGGAAAGCCGACCAAAGATAAGCCCATCTATTCAACAGTGACTATGTCTGGTAACCGTGTTGTATCCGTAAAAACTTACAAAACTAAAGAAGAACAAGAAAAGGCCATGTTAAAAGAGCGTAAACGCTTAGACAAGGTCACTGCAGAACGTCAGGCTAAAAGAAAAGACGAAACACGCACAGATATGCTAAAAGGTTTAACACCAATACCATCCTATCCACCTGTAAGCGAAACACGCGTATTACAAAGCGAGATGTTCTCTAGACCATTTGGTAGACAACTCGATTTGCGTTTAGTAGAGGCCTATACACAAGATTATGACAAGGCTAAACCTGGCGATATTTATGTCTATGCAGATTATGTGGACTATACATCTAAGCAGCTATTAGGTGAAAAAGATGGTACCACTGCTATTTCAGCTATGATTCTACGTGTAATCATGAGAAAAGACGAAAACAAAGCTTTCAGCATCGATGTAAATGCGTACTTCATAAATCCAACAACACATACCATTTCCATAAGTCGGTCCGAAGATGTAAAGGGTATCGATATCAAGAAAGAGGAAAGAGCTGAAGCTGTATTTAAACTACCATCACACCAACTACAAGCCGGCGATCCACAGTATGAAATCGCTAAGCTTATGTATCAGGACCTAACCAATAAAAAATTTGATTAACAATATTTAAATACACTCACCACGACAAAAGCCCCACCTTACTATGAACTACATAGCAAGGAGGGGCTTCGTCTTAGTTTAAGAGAGTTTTGTAAGGGATTTATAAGTTTTAGAGATTTATTAGTTTATTTTACATCGCTGAAATCGATGTTCATGCCCAAGGCTTTAGCTACGCCTTCACCATAAGCTGGATCACATTGGTAGCAATGTTTTGCATGGCGTTCTTTAATGAAATCAGGTACGCCATCCATAGCGGCAGCTGTATTTTCAAACAAGATTTGTTGTTTTTCTGGGCTCATTAGACGGAACAATTTACCTGGTTGTGTATAGAAATCGGAATCGTCTTCGTAGAAGTCGTATTGGTATGCTGCACCAGATACGTCTAGACCAGGGTTTTTGAATTGTGGTTGTTCAGCCCATTCGCCAAAGCTATTTGGTGCATAGCCAATTGTGGAACCATGGTTACCATCTACACGGCCTTGACCATCACGATGGTAGCTGTTTACAGGGCATTTTGGGGCATTAACAGGGATTTGATGGTAGTTTGCACCTAAACGATAGCGTTGTGCATCCGCATAGGAGAACAAACGACCTTGAAGCATTCTATCAGGGGAGAAGGATACGCCAGGAATGATAGTAGATGGTGCAAATGCAGCTTGTTCTACATCTTGGAAGTAGTTTTCAGGGTTGCGGTTAAGCTCCATTACGCCTACTTCGATCAATGGGAATTCATCATGGTACCATACTTTTGTTAAGTCGAATGGATTGTATGGCATGTTGTTAGCTTGTTCTTCGGTCATCACTTGGATGCATAATTTCCATTTAGGGAAATCACCGCGTTCAATAGCATCGAAGAGATCACGTTGATGGCTTTCACGGTCATTAGCCACAATTTCAGCAGCCTCAGCATTGGAGAGGTTTTCAATTGGTTGTTGGCAAACCCAGTGGAATTTAACCCATACGCGTTCATCGTTTTCATTAATTAGACTATATGTATGGCTACCGAAACCATGCATTGTGCGGTAGGATTTAGGAATACCACGGTCACTCATAACGATTGTTACTTGGTGAATTGCTTCTGGCAAGCTAGTCCAGAAGTCCCAGTTTGCTGTCGCATCGCGAAGGTTTGTTTGTGGATTACGTTTTACAGCGCGGTTCAAATCAGGGAATTGCAATGGATCGCGGATAAAGAATACAGGTGTGTTGTTACCTACGAGGTCCCAGTTACCTTCTTCTGTATAGAATTTTACAGCAAATCCACGAATATCGCGCTCTGCATCAGCGGCACCACGTTCGCCAGCAACTGTGGAGAAACGTACGAATAACGGTGTTTGTTTACCTACTTCAGAGAAAATTTTTGCTTTCGTATATTTTGTAATATCATTAGTTACTGTAAAAGTACCAAATGCGCCAGAACCTTTAGCATGCATACGACGTTCAGGAATTACTTCACGCGCAAAATGGCCTAGTTTTTCCATAAACCATACATCTTGCATCAACACAGGACCACGTTTACCTGCTGTTGCAGAGTTGCGATTATCCGGTACAGGAGCACCAAAGGCTGTCGTTAATTTCTTTTCATCACTCATGTTACAAACTCCTACTTAGAATAAAAAATAAGTAATAATATACGACCTTAAAAATTGTATGAAACATATTATTACATAAAAACAATAAATATTATCAATTAATAATCATTATTTATTATTACAATTAAATAGTAACATATAAATGGAGATTGTACAACACAAAATCTTGTATACATGCTCTCATATAGAAACAGTACATGAGAAAAGCCTATAGGAAATCAATCCTATAGGCTATTTGCATCATTATTAGGCGTAAACACTTACATACGCTATCTATACATATAACTAGAATATATCATCTATTAATTTTATTTGCCCCCGCATTACGTAATACATTTTCTTTTACTTCATTTACAGGATCTATTTTAGTAAACAGTTCAGGTTTCCAATCTACAGGTGTTAACGTATCGTTAAATGTATCAATGATTTGTCCGTTAAACATATTATTAACTGTAGTAAGTTGTTTTCCTCCAAAGACTTTCACAAATGATGTATAGTCTTTACCTGCTATATCCGCCACATTGTTTTCAGCATAGATTTGGGAGTTTTTCCCAACTCCTAGGGAGTAAGCATATGCATATTCACCATTAGTAGTATCTGACGCAAAGTAATTGTTATACATATGCACCTGTCCATACCGTACTCTAGGCATGCGTTGCACTACATTATGGAAATAATTATGATGCAAGGTTACATGTAATTTTCCTTCATCTGCTAAGTTTGAATCACTGTTGCCTATCAACATGGTTTTATTGTGATTTTCAAATGTTGAATAGGATATGGTTATATAGTCCGCTTGATTGGTAATATCAAGTAATCCATCCCTATGTTCGTATTTACGACCAAAGTATGTTTCTACCGTTTCAGGGCCATCTTGGAACGAGCAATGATCAATCCAAATATGCGTACCACCTTTTATGGAAAGACTGTCATACTGAGAATTCCAATTGCCCTCTGGTCCATCCTTAGGATCCCAAGCAGGAAAATAATCATAAGGCGATTCAAAGCGTATATTTCGTATGATTATATTATCCGAATCTAGAACCAAATCTACACCCTTTAATTTCGCATTGTCCATGCCAATGATGCTTGTATTAGACGGTACATGAACAGTAATAGACTGACTTTGATTCTTTTGTGATGCCTTACGCTTTGCTTCTTGCTCATCTTTTAAACTCTTAGGCGCTGTGCTTTGCGGCTTATGAGTTTCTAAATATTGTTGAAAGTCATAGCCATCGACCATGTAGTCTTTCATAGTCAATGGTTTACCATTATCATCGGTATCAAAATCTATAGTTCCATAGACTAATACAATCTTAGGTGTAGTATTTTTCCTATTCTTAAGAGCTGATACAAATTCTTTTTTATTTGTTACTTTAAACACATTCTGTTCTGTAGCATTAGCACCACCAGTAGTCCCATTGCCTACAGAAGCAAATCCGTCCTGTTTAGGTAATGCTTCACGCATAAAGGTAGGGCTCTCAGCCGAGCCACGAAAAGAGGTTATCATTACAACAGCAATTAATGTAATGAATAGCCCAAGGGATATCATTATCTTTTTCATACATCTAGTTCCTTAATTTCTACTACACCATAGTATGCTATGTCCTCATCCGCCTCATGGCAACAATAAGAGAACCCCTTCATAGTACCATTAGGCCTATAAAGGGGTATCATTTTATTTACGCTGGGCGACTCCAGTCGACTTGTACGTCGATGGCTTCCCACATGCGTGTTAATGCTAATTTGAAATTGTCTAAAGACTCTAAAGGTTTTACAGTTAACCGTTCATAGGTATCAAGACCTGTAGCATGTTCGATAGCGTGGTCTTCATTTAAGTAAGCGATAACCTTATCTGCCCATTCTTGTTCAGGTAACTCTACGGATACTGTTTTTGCTTCTGTATCATAGGACAAGAAGCCGTTGCTGTTGATGCCATAATGGATGGCTACACGAAATAAACTCATATCTATACCTCTCTTGCGGTAATTTTTAAACACTATAACCATATTGTAACATGAACATTTATATTAGCGAAAGTATTCAATATAAACTTTATAACTCTATTGTAAAGAATTATATATCCTCGTTAGTATCCCCTACCTCATCGTCTTCAAGACCTACTTTCATGTTATCAGATGTCTCATTCGCTTTATTAGAATCCACATCCTTTTTAGTAGATTGTGCATCTACTGCGGCCTTAAGTTCTGATCTCTTTCTACGCGCCCCATTTTCTCCGTGAAAGCGCTGCCATAGAGCGCCGCTCATAACTGCAGTCTCACCGAACTTAGATTCTAAGGAGTCTAACACACCAGCCAGCTTATTTTCGTTTTCATTTCGGGGCGACTCAAAGAGGCTATCCTGCATCGGTACCTCTTCATCGAGACCACTTACGGTAAGGCCTAACAAGCGTATAGGACCTGGAGGATCTATCCACCGAGTTTCCTCAGAAGAATACGTAAAGGCCTTAGCCTGCACCTTAGTTGTAGCGCCTAAGGATTCAACCTCTTTTGTTTTTCCTTTAGGCTTCTTACTCGTCTTATCTTGCATGAGTTTGTTCCACAAGAGTAGCGCGGTTTCAAAGAATACATGCTCATGATCTGATGGTGTATCTAATCGTTTCTGCCGTGATACGGTGGTAAAATCATCATAACGCACCTTAATCGACACGGTATGCCCTAACAAATTGCGTTTCCGTAACCGCTTTGACAAACGATTAGCGAAGTATCTAAACTCAAGTTCAATGGCACTGCCATCGACGAGGTCCTCTTCGTAGGTTTCTTCGGCTCCGATGGATTGTATTTTACGATCTGTTTCCACAGGCCGTTCATCAATACCATTTGCCAGTTCCCATATGCGTCGCGCCTGATTTCCTACAATGGGAATGAGACTACGTTCATCTGGCAAAGCTTGAATGTGACGCATTAAGTGAAAGCCTCCTGCTTTCAACCGTTTTTCCGTATGAGGACCAACACCCCAAATACGTTTTATCGGCAACGGTGCTAGGATTTCTTTCTCACGACCATAAGGAATCACTACAAGACCATCTGGTTTGTCTAAATCAGAGGCTAGTTTAGCTAAAAATTTATTAGGTGCTAATCCCGCCGAGATGATGAGCCCGGTCTTCTCATACACACGATCCTTAATGGCACGACCTAACGCTTTAGGCCCACTATACATGGTAGACATACCGCTCACCTCAAGAAAGGCTTCATCGATAGACAATGGCTCAATGTAGGGAGTGAATTCTTTCATAATAGAAAAAATCTGATGCGATACCTCTTTGTAGCGGTCCATGCGCGGATATACATAAATACCATCAGGACATAATTTCTTAGCCCTTGAGATAGGCATGGCGGAGTGAACACCGAATTTACGAGCCTCATAGGAGCAGGTAGCAACAACACCACGTGAAGAAAGACCACCCACGATAACGGGGTGGCCTTTATAGTCTGGATGATCCAGTTGTTCGATGGACGCGAAGAATGCATCCATATCAACATGCATAATCCATCGTCTCATTGTTACGCTTCTTTTTCGTGCTCAGAAATACGGCAGTATTTAATTTGCGCACAAATGCACTCATCCTTAGATTTATATAATTGAGGGATGATTTCTAGAATGTCGCCAAATGTAGCTTCGTTAATGGAGTAACGTGTCCATAAGCCATTACGTTGAGAGTTAACTACACCTGCATCAATTAAGATTTTCATATGGTAGCTCAACGTAGATTGGGATAAATTGAAGCTAGCTAAAATATCAGCTGCACATAATTCATTGCAAGACAACATGTCGATGATGTGTAATCTTGTTTCATCGCTTAATGCCTTAAAAATCGTCGCTAAACGTTCATAAGAAACTTCAACCATATCTTTAACTCCTCAAATCCGTATCAAAAAATGTCAATCTACTTATTGATACTATTATATACTATTTCTTAATGTAAATCTATTTTTTTCTTTATATTTGTATCTTAATAATTTATTATGAATACCAAATAATTATATATGAGTAAATTTTACCACATTATAAACTAATTTCAGCACACTATAGACTATTCACTATGAATATTTTAAATAAATTTTCATCTCATAGATTTATTTAGTTATACATAAAAATGTATATATAATGGTTTTGTGCAATTATTTTCTATAGAATTTTCGATATACACATTTTCTGATAACCATACAGCATACTTCGATATACCGCACTACATTAGCAACCGAAAGGATTAGATATAAACTATACCGATTTTGTGTTCTAATGACTTTCAATACAAAAGGCCCCTCATAGAGGGGCCTTATCTGTATAATTCTATAAATCGATTGCATAGTAGAAAAACCATAGAATTTATAATGATAAATTCCAGCCTACCCTAGAGCAATCCTATTATATCAAATTGGTATAGCTTAGAATACGTTTACTAAATCGATTGTTTGGTTGCGGTTAGGGCCAACGGATACGATACCCAAAGGTACACCTGTTACTTCTGCAATGCGTTCTACATATTTGCGAGCATTTTCAGGAAGATCTTCGTATTTGCGGATACCAGAGATATCTGTTTCCCAACCTGGCAATGTTTCGTAAACAGCTTCGCATGCTTCAAGATCTTTCAAGTTAGCTGGGAAGCCTTCTACATCTTTACCATTCAATTTGTAACCTACGCAGATTTTCAATTCTTTGAAGGAATCAAGGATATCCAAACGTGTAATTGCTAAGTAATCTAAGCTGTTAAGACCAGCAGCATATTTTACAACCATAAGGTCTAACCAACCACAACGACGAGGACGACCAGTTACAGTACCGAACTCATGTCCAAGCTCACGAAGGTTGTCGCCAGTTTCATCAAGAAGTTCTGTAGGGAATGGACCGGCACCAACGCGTGTTGCGTACGCTTTTACAACGCCGAAGATATTTTTCAAGTAGTTTGGACCAATACCCGCGCCTGTGGAAGCACCACCAGCGATTGGATGAGAGGATGTTACGAATGGATATGTACCATGGTCAAGGTCAAGCATAGTAGCTTGAGCGCCTTCGAACAATACCTTTTTGTCCTCTTTAACTGCTTTCAAAACAGCGATGTTAGTATCTGTTACATATGGTTTCAATGCTTCAGCATATTTGATGTAATCTGCTAAGATTTCATCATAGTTAACAGGTTCAGCATCATACACTTTAGTAAGCATTTTGTTTTTGAATTCTACATTGTATGCTAATTTTTGTTTGAATGTTTCAAGGTCATACAAGTCACAGATACGGATGCCGATACGGTTAATTTTATCAGCGTAGCAAGGACCGATACCATTTTTAGTAGTACCGATTTTAGCATCACCTTTAGATGCTTCCTCTGCATTATCTAAAGCGATATGATATGGCATGATAACATGCGCACGGTCGGAAATATGAAGGGATTTTGCAGATTTACCTTGTTTTTCAAGGCCTTCGATTTCTTGTAACAATACTTTAGGGTCGATTACAACACCAGTACCCACGATATTTTGTTTGTTATCGTACAAAATGCCACTTGGTAAAAGGCGAAGAGCAAATGCTTTGTCATCTACTACAACAGTATGACCTGCATTATTACCACCTTGACTGCGCACTACAACGTCTGCACGTTCCGCGATCCAGTCAACGATTTTACCTTTACCCTCGTCACCCCATTGAGTGCCGATAACCATACTTGTTGCCATATCTATATCCTCCATGTGAAAGTCTAAATAATTCACTAACATTATACAACAATGTTCGGACTCTGTGAAAGTATTTATACAAATTCAATCTTTAGTTTCTTCCCAAAGGCGTGAGCAATTTTCTGTAATGTTTTTAAAGACGGATTACCATTACCATTTTCAATCTTACTAATATCTGACTGTGTAATACCTGTTAATTCAGATAACTGCATTTGTGTCATATGAGCTGCTAATCGCGCCTCAACTATATTCTGAATAATTTGGTACTCATCATCTAATGTATCCCACTCTTTTTTAAACTTAGGATTTTTCAATTGTTTCTCTAAATATTGATCTAACGTTTCCATATTATGTATACCTCTCGATATAATCGTTTTTATATTTTATAGCTAATTCAATAGCACTCTTAGGTGTTTTCATGGATTTCTTTACAAAACCATTTGTTAAAACAATTCATTTTCCCACAAAGAAGAAATCTTTACTTAAATTATATGTTAAAACATATATTCAGTAAAGATATTGAGATATAGAAATTTAAACTCTTACTACATCCAATATAAGTATCTAGCCCCTTAAAGTAAACAAATGGGAGGTGACCAATGGTCACCTCCCAGGTATTGACATTTTAACTAGTCAAAATATTCTATTTTAGTTTTTCACACTATTTATCGACTTACATGCCATTACATCTTTAATATGATTCATTGCATCGATATTATTTTGGTTCTTTCAACCAAAAGCTCATGAGTAGTCCTACAGCCCCTACAGGGATCAGTGTCATCAATGCGGTTTGTACGTCATAGATATCGGCTATATGACCCACATATGGCGCTACAAGGCCACCTAAGGTAATACCAAGGCCTAGTGTAATACCTGATGCAAAGCCTGCATTTTTAGCAAGGTATTTTTGACCTAGTACCGTAATTGGACCGTATTGTGAGAATACACCAAAGGCCATTGGGATCATGGCGCCGAAAAAGCCCCATATATTAGGCACAAAGATAAAGACTAAAACAGATGGCAAGAAGATAAGATTGCCTAAGCGAACTGTTTTAAGGAAGCCTAATTTATCTGACAACGCCCCGCCCATATAGGTAAGAACAGCGCCCATTGCAAAGTACATGGTTAAAGCTAAACTCGATGCACTGGCTTCTCCGTTGATAACTGTAATATACAAAATAGGAATAAAGATGGATAATACAGAGAATAGTATAGATCGAGAAGCAATGACAAAGAATAATTTGCCAAAGCTAACCCAATCGTTAGTGCCACTATTAGTAGATTTAGCAGAGCTTTTACTTTCACCAATAGCATCGGTATCTGTAGAGCCAGTAAAGGCATACACATACAATAACACACCAATTAAGGCAATGGCCGTGAACAACCAAAGGAATTGACCGCCAAAAACGTACACACCACCAGCAAGGAGCGGCCCCAATGCAAAACCAGCACTGCCGCCCACTGCAAAGCGCCCCATAGCATTACCAAGCTCATTGGATTGCATACGATTTACAAGAAGTGCCGCCTCAGGATGGAACAATGCAGCCCCAAGACCTGCAATGAGCGATAGAGCAAGTATCATCTCATAGCTCGTCGCCAGTGCAATGGAACTAATGGAGACTAATGTTATGGAAAAGCCTACTGGAATAAACCAAGGCACGCGCCACCGATCCGCCACATAGCCCAAGATAGGTTGGGCTACAGAAGCCACGATGGTGTTACAGAAAATGATAGATGCTGATTGATAGTAGTTAAGCCCAAAGTTAGCGATAAAAAACGGTATAAGCGCCGCTAGCGAACCTTGTCCAAAGTCATTAATACAATGAAAAATAGGCGGTCCGTACTTTCGTATGATACGTTTCATATAACCTCCTAATACAATAGCTAATTTTCCCTAAGATACAGAGATGCTTACTAGGAAACTAGCTCGTAATTGTCTGTAAAACAGTGAAAATAACAGGTTGCTTTCAAAATAAAAAGGATAGATATAGCCAACAGCCTACTGCTTGTACCATAGGCTTGTTGGTCTATACCTACCCTAGTCTTTCATATGTTATATGGGAAGTACCCTACAATTATAGGCCAAAGCGAGCCATGATTGTATCAACATGTTTTAACAATTTATGAGGATCGAAGCATGCATCGATTTCTTCAGCAGTCATATATTTCTTGATGTTTTCATCAGATTTAAGACCTGTAGCGAAATCTTTACCTTCAAGCCAACGTTCCATAGCGTATTTTTGAACCCAACGGTATGCTTCATCACGTACTGCACCTTTATCTACAAGGTGAGTCAAAATTGTTTGGCTGAATACAAGGCCACCTGTAAGGTTGAGGTTTTTAAGCA
>NZ_UQYC01000020.1 GCF_900545205.1 uncultured Veillonella sp.
TGGAGAGAAGATGGAACCTATAAAGAGAAACTAGAAAGTGGACCTATATTTATTCCTTGGTATATGGAGTGGGTTAAGCTATTGAATCAATAGTGTGTAATATAGTGAATGTAGTTTGAGCTAATTATAAGAAATTTTAGGAGAGAGACTATGAAAACAAAATATATGGTTATGGGGCTTGTTATAGGCCTACAATTGGTAAGTGGTTATAGTTATGAAGCTGATGCGAGTTGGCTGAGTAAAACTTGGGACCGTCTAGAAACGAATGCCGCGAAACAATCTTATGATTGGCCCAAAGCTGAGCAATATACGCATTATGCGGGTGGACAAATTGTAGGAGCTACCTTACCAGAGGAGGATATGATGATCCTTGGTGTTTCATTAGGTAATACCTTTGATAGTGTAAAAGCTAGTCTAGGACAGCCTACTAAAGAAACTAGTAGAGGACTTACCTATGGTGGGGTTACATTTGGAAACTTTAAAATGGATGGTGTGGGTCCTATTGTTACCTATATGATGATCGAGAATCGTGATGCCACAACACATAGAGGCATTGCCGTAGGCGACTCCATGCGAAAGGTCCTTAATGTATATGGCAGACCCGATTTAGTAGATACTAACAATCGATGGTTTTATGGGAAATACCGCTATCGAACTGATATGATGCATGGAATACAATTTGAACAAAAAGGCGATAAAGTCAGCAAGATTTTAATTTATAAATGATTATATTCTTACCATATCTATGAAAAAAGCCGAGCTTTTAATTCATAGAATTAGCCCGGCTTTTATTAGTTTATTCGTATATTTGTATAATATAATTCTTATTGTATCGTATATTAATGCATCATATAATGGGATTGGGATAGTTAGACGAGGTTGGGAAATAAGATAAACCGGAGGTCATTATGAAAGCATTTGAATCAAAAGATTATAAAGCGTTTTCTATGTTTGAGGATCGTTGGGCTCTTGTTACAGCTGGTACGCCTGAGGCTTTTAATACTTGTACGGTTAGTTGGGGCAGTATGGGCAATGTATGGGGACCTAATGGTGGTGATATGTCCACGGTGACGGTATATATCCATCCGGCTCGTTACACTCAAGAGTTTATGGCTAAATACGATACCTTTACCGTTAGTTTCTTCCCTGAAAGCTATCGCAAGGCGCTTGGTTATTTGGGTTCTCATTCGGGCCGCGATGAAGATAAGGTGGCTAATTCTGGTTTAACACCAGTGGTAGCAGGCGATGGGGTAACTTTCAAAGAAGCAGATTTAACATTTGTATGTAAAAAACTGTATGAACATCAATTTGATGAAGCTCACTTAGCGGATAACGTAAAGGAATATTATGCAGCAAATCCATCTATGTATACCCAAGTTGGCAAAGATTGCTGGGAACCACATTATATGTACATCGGTAAAGTAGTTGAGGCTATAGAGGCTTAGCCTTAAATAAGTTTTATATAAGGCCGATTTATATTTTATCTATATGTGTAGATAGACTTATGTCTAAAAAGAAATAGAGAAAGAAAAACAGCCAGTATTGCGATTTGCAGTACTGGCTGTTTGGTTTACACGTCTGATAATATTAGGTTGATTTTGAACGATGTTTTAATGGGGATGGATTTCCTCTGTATCTGGGAATAAAACATGCTCTTTTAGTTTAAAGCTAGGATTATTGGTAGACTCAAAAAACTCAATCATATTTCGTAATTTTTGGACTTCTTCAGCATGTAAAAAACTTGGGTAAAAGATGATATAGGTAAAGCTATAGGTCCCATCATAGGATTGAAAGGTTAGGATGTGATCATCCTTATGAGGTGTATAGATGTGTGTGGATAATCCAGGAATATTATTATTCCATATAACGGAATAATTAATATAATCTGATGTTGGCTGGGAATAGTATATATTCCAGAACGTATCTAAATTAATTTTAAAATTGTAATGACCGTTTACAACAAGATCACGCGCATATGGGTTTTTAGGAATATTATTAGTAGAAACAAAGAATGTTATGTTCCCCTTTTTGTAGTATCTAATATCTTGATATTCGGTGCCCTTTTCCTCACCTATGTATATAGCGTCTTTTGGTACGCGGTATTGTACACCGTTTAAGTTTTCTATGCGTGAATATTGATTTAATTCATTTAGGTTTTGCACAGAGGGAAGCACATAGTTAGCCAATAATTTATCTGTAGGAACCTTGTTCAGAACGGGGTTGTTGTCATAATAGACAAACCCTGCATGATATAAGGGATGACGCATATTATAGCCCTTAAATTTAAAATTGATCGTGTCGATGGTAAGTGTTGCTTTCTTACCGTTTTCAACGTGAGGCATCTTCATGCTATCCCAAGTGCTGTAGGTAACAGTAGGATATGAAAATACAGTGCCCTTTATATCAGAAATGTGTTTTGCTGGATTACGTTTTGCCATGTCCTGAAAGAAATCACGAACATTCTTGTCGGTTAGTTTTTCATAAGCTATTTTTGTGTTACGCCAGTCATAGTCTTTGTAATCAGCATAGTCAATTTCTAAATTGAGACTCCCATTATTGGTTAATACTCGATAGTCCTCAATGGTTCGACTCGGATTATTGTAACGTCCTATATCATAATCACTTTTTATGCCCGCTACAGGGAATGAAAGCCGAATTTGGTTGTAATTGTCGTGAATGGAGATGACTGTATTATGGTAATGTTGACTGCGATATATAGAGGCAGCTTTAGCATACTCAATTTCTTTTTTACTAATACCGTTATCCTTGTCGGTTGCTTTTAATGTTTCTACATAGTTTGCTACATCCTTTTCAATGTCAGGATTTGTGGCTTGGTAGTTTACGTAGGCATCCTTTGAAATCTTTGAGTCTGCACCAGGAATATTAACATCAATGGCTCCTATTGGTGTTAATATAGTGCTCATCATGAAGGCACCCGCTAATAGTAGTAGTTTTGTCATGGTAGTATCTCCCGTTTATACTCTCATATCTATTGATACTGTCATAATCCATTGGTTATGTTATTAAGTATAATTATATAACATAATACTTATTGTAGTGTATATTAGTGCATTATATAATGGGGTTAGGATAGTTAGACGAGGTTGGGAAATAAGATAAACCGGAGGTTATTATGAAACCATTTGAATCAAAAGATTATAAAGCATTTACTATGTTTGAAAAACGTTGGGCTCTTGTTACAGCTGGTACACCTGAGGATTTTAATACTTGTACTGTTAGTTGGGGCAGCATGGGCAACATGTGGGGTCTAGTTGGTAATGATCTTTCCACAGTGACTGTGTACATCCATCCAGCTCGTTATACCCAAGAATTCATGGCGAAATATGATACGTTTACCGTTAGTTTCTTGCCTGAAAGCCAACGTAAGGCTCTTGGTTATTTAGGATCTCATTCTGGCCGCGATGAAGATAAGGTGGCTAATTCGGGTTTAACACCAGTTGCAGTAGATAATGGTGTCATGTTTGAAGAAGCAGAGTTAACTTTTGTATGCAAAAAGCTCTACGAACATCAATTCGATGAAGTGCATTTGGCAGATAAAATAAAAGAGTATTATGCATCCAATCCTCCTGAATATACAAAAGCTGGCAGTGATCGCTGGGAACCACACTATATGTACATCGGTGAAATAGTTGAGGCTATAGAGAAATAGAGAATCTATGTAATATACAAATAAGGCAGTCCATCAGGACTGCCTTATTTGCATTATTATTTTATTAAAAGGAGAAAGTGAGACGGTATTTACTACCTGTATTTATAATAACATAGGGTATGAGTATAAAATGCCACATGGTGTTAATGCAAATTCTTAGTTGTTTGAGGAAGGTTTTATGCTGTAATTTACACTAGATTTTATGGTGTATTTTACACTATATTTTTTGGTAATTTATCAAAATAAGTCATAAAATTGATGAAAAATCAGTATATATGAGCCGATAGTGAGGAATAGCTTATATAGTGGGTTCTTTCATTGAGAACTACTATAAATTGTATATTTTGATAAAATTTTATGAATTTTAACCCCACAAAAAGTGCAAAATCTGATATAATAATAGTATCAAAAATAACTACGCGAATGCGTAGTTTTCTTATTTTGTGTTTGGCGTAGGTAGTCCCATGAGTGTAGTGAAGCCCTTATTATGGCTATTAGAACCGTATATCGTATATAAAGCCTATTTGTGGGCGCTCCGTTTTATAGCTCATCCATTGACGTGGGAAGGCGAGATAGATTTATTCTCTTTGACCTTAACGGTGCTGCTTATCCTTGATGCGGTGGCGTTGCCCTTGGTGATTTTGTATTGCCCAGGACTCAATCCTAGAAAGCGTATGCCCGACTGGATTGTCCGATTAGGTACACCTATTTATATAGTCCATAATTGGCTTGATGGCAAGGTGGGCGGCGGTACGTCTACACCGATTGTATGGCTCCGCAGAGCCTTACATTCACTATTGCTATTTATCTATTATCTTGTGCCGTTTTATGTGGGCGGTCATCTCGTGATGGGCCTCGTGGTAGCGCTTATGTATGATGTCCTCGTCTGGGCACATGGAGGTGTATAGTGGCTACTTGTGAATGGCCGACGACGCCTTTGTATCAGGCGTATCACGATCATGAGTGGGGCCGTCCTATTCATGATGATCGATTGCAGTTTGAACATCTCTGTCTTGAAAGCCTCCAATGTGGTCTCAGTTGGCTCACGATTTTGAATAAACGAGACATCATTCGAGGCTGTTTTGATCACTTTGATATTGATGCGGTTGCTGCTTATAGTGAAAGCGACATAGAACGGATTATGGAGACAGAGGGCATGCTTAAGTCTCGCCCTAAAATTGAGGCTATCATCAATAATGCTTCTGCTTTTAAACGTATTCAAGATGAATTTGGTTCGTTTTGCAACTATATCTGGGCTTTCATAGATAATAAAACTATTATTTATGAAAGCCACCCCGATGGGCATGTGCCAGCAAAGAATGGTCTGTCTACGCGGATTAGTAAGGATCTAAAGAAGCGAGGGTTTAAGTTTGTAGGCCCTGTTACTGTTTATTCCCATCTGCAAGCTAGTGGCCTTATCAACGATCACGGTAAGGACTGTCCTTGTTTTGACGAGATTAATAAGACCGCAGATATTGCTCGATTGCCTGCAGACGCTGAGGATTAATACAGGTTGTAACGTATTTGTATAATCGTTAGTTAACAATAGTTTTTATACATGATTGATGTTACAAAATTGAACTTGTGTTAAACCGCACTTTAAGGTGTACACTATAGTCGATGGAAAGATAGCGTTCCATCATATGTCGGCCCGCTTTATACAAACACATATATTCTCTCTCTCCAAAGCGGGTCTCTCATATACTTCTCTCTCAAAGCTATAAACACAACATAAAGCCCCTATCCTTCACGGGATAGGGGCTTTTTGCTATATGTTTTTATCTAGGGCCATATGGCATAGATTGATTGTATGCTATAATAGATTGATTTAATTCGATGTAGTTGATATACTGATGATGAAATAAGCTATTACTTTCACAATTTAGAAAGGGAAATATATGATTGGTTTGGGCACGGCCATTAATATTGGCCTCATCATAGCTGGCAGCTTGTGCGGTCTCGCATTTGGTCGGTTTATGAAAGAAAATTTGAAACAGACGCTCATGATGGTGAGCGGCATTATTGTTCTCCTCCTCGGGATGAGCGGTGCCATGCAGTATATGCTAGTCATCGTGAACGGCACGCTGCAAACGACGGGGCCTATGCTGATGATTATTAGCATGGTGACTGGCGCCATCATTGGTGAGCTCATTGACCTTAACCGTTGGATTACTGTATTTGGTGACTGGGTGAAAGCAAAAACTGGTAATACTGGTGATCCGCAGTTTACACACGCTTTTATTACGGCATCCCTTACGTTTACAGTGGGAGCCATGGGTGTACTAGGTTCTATTCAAGACGGCTTAACTGGTAATTATCAAACGCTCTTGTTGAAAGGTATCCTTGACGGCATCATCGTTATGGTTATGGTATCGTCTATGGGGAAGGGTGCGTTGTTCTCCTTTATTCCTGTGGGGATTACTCAATGGATCATTACCGCTATGGCACACATCGCAGCACCGTTAATGACACCGAGTGCCATCGATAACCTATCCTACGTGGGCTCTATTCTGATCTTTTGCGTTGGTATTGACCTCATCTGGCCTGGTAAAATCCGCATTGCGAACCTATTGCCAGCCATCTTTGTAGCTATGGGGCTTACATTCTTGCTGTAATGTAAATCGTATTATGAATACTAATAAAAATAATATATAGATTTTATAAGAGACCTATATTCTCTAACTGCTTTGCATGGATTTACATGTGAAACAGTAGGGCGTATAGGTCTTTTTTGTTGTAAAACCAGGTTATGAGTATAGTGTGCTATTGTTTTGAGTTCCTGTAAGCTCTTTTTATATCTTTGGTTATAAACTTGTATTACAATCAGTTACGTTACGAAATAGGTGACCAATAGAGTCAGAAGAACAGTAGGATTTGAGTGCTGTTTTAGAGAAATCTTTTACCGAAATCATTTATAGAATAAAGTTATTCCACAATATACCTGAAATACAGGTATATATTATTGAGTTATACCTGTAAAACAGGTATAATCAAAGGAGAGGTTCTATGATTATCGGATTTAAAGATAAGGAAACAGAAAAGGTTTACCATCAGAGTTTTTCTAAACGCTTTTCACCGTTTATACAAAGATTAGCTCTTCGTAAGCTAATATTATTAGATAATGCTGAATCGATACAGGATTTAAGGTGGCCATCTGGTAACCGATTAGAGTTATTGCAAGGCAATCGCTTTGGCCAGTATAGTTTACGGATTAATAGCCAGTATAGATTATGTTTTAAAGTGAAAGATATTAATAGTTTTTATGATGTAGAAATTATAGATTATCATTAATAGAGAGGGAATATATATGGACAAGTTTATTCCAACACCTACCATCAGTGAAATATTGAAAGAAGAGTTTATGGAGCCATTAGGACTATCTGCATATCGATTAGCTAAAGATATACATGTGCCTGTTTCGCGTATTCAGGAAATCTTGAATGGGACACGAGCTATTTCAGCAGACACCTCTCTACGTTTAGCTAAATACTTTGGTGTTTCTGAAGGATATTTCTTGCGGTTGCAGATGGATGTTGATTTACGTACCGCAAAGCATAGTGCAGGGATGGAGGAAGTATTAAGCTCTATTGATCATTGTAATTCATTAGAACCTGTGGACTGTCAATAAGATATTGATAATTTTCGATATATTTGATACACTTAACTTATAAATATATCGTTATAACATTATGTATTACTATAAGGAGACGCTATGTTATTCGTTGAATATCCTAAATGCACAACATGCAAAAAAGCAAAGAAATTCTTAGATGATCATAATATTAAATACACAGATCGTGACATTAAGTCTGAAAACCCTACAGCTGAAGAAATCGCTGCATGGTATCCACAATCTGGTAAAGACTTGAAAGCATTCTTCAATACATCTGGTATGATTTATCGTGAACAACAATTGAAGGATAAATTACCAAACCTTAGCGAAGAAGAAAAACTCGCTTTATTGGCATCCAATGGCATGCTTGTAAAACGTCCTATCTTGGTTCTTGAAGACAAAGTACTCGTTGGCTTTAAAGAAGCAGAATGGATCGAGGCGTTGAAGCTCTAATTTCATATTAGTTAACCGAAAGAACAGGTCCCTAAAAGCCTCCATAGCGAGCTAAGTCGTTTTTAGGGACCTGTTCTTTCTACGTCTAATAAAGAAATAAGAGCTTTCAACTAAAGCTCTTAAGGGAATGTCATTTTTAGAGATAGGTGCTTTTCTTTTTATATGAAATTAGGATCTTCAACTTAGGCCTATTGGAAGGCCTCCATAGCGAGCTAAGTCTTTTTAGGGGCCTGTTCTTTCTACGTTTAATAAAGAAATGAGAGCCATCAATTAGATCCTTTTAAACGGCATCAAAAACGAGGTAAGTCATTTTTATAAATTTATTCTTTTGGTACTACATAAAGAAATTATAGTTCTTTATCATTTATCGAAAAAAATGATTTGTATATAATTCGTATGTTTTGTATAATGTTTACATCGTAGATATACCCCTATGGGTACACAGATTTAAAAATACTTTAGGTTCATAGGGTTTTGAATTAATTTAGGTATAGAGAGTTCTGAATTAATACTGTGTTGTTTTTGTTTTATTTCCGGAGTAAGTAAGGCCGGTTCTAGTGTATAGAGAGGTCCATATGAAGTTTTTACAGTCTTTATCAGCGCAGGTGTCGCTATTTACGCAAGGTGCTATTTTAGCATTAGGCGTTGTATTTATTCTTTTGGATGCGATTACAGAGTCATTCAATCCCGTTATAGATTTAGCATGGGTAACGGTTCTAGTTTGTGGTTTACCACTACTTATTAACAGTGTTCAAAGTATTTGGGAGCATTTAGAGATCCATGCTAATTTCCTCATTGTAGTGGCCATGGTGGCGCTCATTTCCATTGGCGATTATCATACGGCGGCCTATGTGGGGCTCATCGTACAGGCTGGTTTCTTCTTGGAGCAGCTTATTACGGGTGAGTCACATTACACTGTAGATAATGATATGCTTCCTATGATGCCATCTCAACTGGTGGCATTGCGTCAAGGTATCAACAACTACTCATCGGTTATTGTTGTGGCCGTGTTGTTATTGTCTATGGGTTCCTTTGCATTGACACAGGATTTCATACATACTGTAACCTTGTTATTGGTGCTATGCCCATGTTCTTTGGAACTTATTTTAGTAGCGCTCATGATGGGATCTCTTGTGGATGACGCATCTCCTGTATCGGAGCTTTCAAAAGGAATAAAGCAGTCTCATTTAGGTCTACTCATCGTGTCCATTGTGTTCCACGTTGCCATCATCGGTGCTGGTGTATTTGGTCTCATTGATCCTGTTACGGCCGTTGCATTGCACGGTTTGGCACGACTTGGTCTCGTGTATAATTTGAAAGTTCTTAATAGTTCTTTATGTATTGCATAATATAAAAACTCCCCTAGTAACCATGTGTTACTAGGGGAGTTTTATGTTCATACAACAGTTAGTTGTAGATTATTCTTTTGCTTGGGATTTATCACCAAGTGTGAGAAGTAGGAATACGATAGCGAGGATACATGCACCAACGAGGGCCACGAAGCCGCCATCCCAACCATAGAGGTCAACCATGAGACCCATGAAGGCACCAGCACCAGCGGAACCGATGAGGTAACCAAGAAGACCTGTAAGACCAGTAGCACCACCTGTTGCTACACGTGGAACCATGTCTGCTGCTTGTAGGCCAATCATCATAACTGGACCGTAGATGAGGAAGCCGATAGCGATAAGTGCTAGGTTATCGATAAGGATATTGCCTGCTGGGTTGAACCAGTAAACAAGGATTGCCAAGATAACGAATAGCATGAAGCAGATAGTAGCTGGAGCACGGCGGCCGCGGAATACACGGTCACTCAAGTAGCCGCTTACGAGCATGCCTGGAATACCAGCCCATTCGTATAAGAAGTAAGCCCAACGGGAACCTTCTTTTGTAAAGCCTTTTACAGCTGTTAAATAAGTAGGAGCCCAGCTTACTACACCGTAACGGATGAAGTACACAAAGATATTCGCAATTGCAAGATACCATAAGTATTTGTTATGCAAAATATATTTGTAGAAGATTTCTTTGAAAGTAGTTTTGTTTTCATCATTTACTTCAGCTGCCACTGGTTCGTGTTTGTATTCTTCGATAGGTGGTAAGCCACAGGATTGAGGTGTGTCTTTCAACAAGAAGAATGTAACTACAGCTAACACGATAGAAATAAGAGCAGGGAAGAAGAAAATACTATGCCATGTACCAAATAGATAGATACCTAACGTAGCAAGAGGTGCGATGATACCGCCACCAAGATTGTGGGATACGTTCCACCAGGACCACCAAGCACCACGTTCAGAACGGGAGAACCAAGTTACCATGTTTTTCGCATATGGAGGGTAGCCCATACCTTGGAACCAACCGTTTAATAAGGCAAGAACACACATGATAGGAATACTGCTCATAACACCTGGTAAGGTGCCGAATAATAACATAACTAAAGCACTGAGCAATAGACCTACTGTGGAGAAGTATTTTGGGTTAGAGCGGTCAGACGCATTACCCATGACAAACTTACTTACACCGTACGCTACGGATAAGAGGGTCATGACAATACCAAGATCCGCTTTAGTGTAGCCGTACTCAGCAATCATGTACGGAACAGCCAAACTAAAGTTTTGGCGGATCAAATAGAATGTAGCATAACCAATAAAAGTACCTGCAAAGACTTCTTTGCGAAGACGTTTGTAGGTGGAATCGATTTGCCCCTCTGGTAATCGTTCGATATGAGGAGCTGGAGAGAAGATCGACATCATCACACATCCTTTCTACAACATGTCATTGTAATCATACCATGTATGACTAAAAGTCGACTATATTTTATTTTTAATTATGATAAATTGCTATTTTAGTGCACCATTATGGGGATAGCGCATAGGTTGTAGAACATTAAAATATCTTCTATATAAAAATCCATTTGATTATCAAGATATATGAACGATGCGCCAGCCCTTAAGAAATCTGATGTAGGCATCGCCATGGGCGGTGTAGGCAGTGATATTGCTGTAGAAGCAGCAGATATCGTTCTTGTAAAAGCCGCTCGTAAACGCGTATTTGAAGAGTAATTAAAATTCATCCACTGATCTGATTGCTAAGATGTCATGAGCTAAAACGTAATATAATCAATAAAATAGCGCTATCAATTCTGATAACAACTCTGTATGAGTAGTGGAATTGATAGCGCTTTTATTTTGCTTTATTGTGTATATGCGAAGCTCTTGATGTTACATTAATCTACATATGTCACTTTGTAGCCTTTTGGCTCGATTTCACGGCGGTTAAGGCCGTTTGGTAAGTCTGGATAGCCGATAGCCAAGCTAGCGTAGACTTTTTCGTCTTCTCCAAGGCCTAGCTCACGCATTTTAGCTTGGATGCGTTCGTTGTCTTGAAGATGGCGGATTTGGTTAACCCAGCAGCTGCCAAGGTCGAGCTCGTTGCAAGCAAGCATCATGTTTTGCATTGCACATGACACGTCAGCAAAGTTGTTGGCATAACTTGGTTTGCTAGCCAATACGATAAGTACAGGCGCGCCATAGTTAAATACAAACTTGCCTTCTGCGGACATTTTGATGATATTCACCATGTAAGGTAATGTATTTTCTGTAATCGGCATTTTGCCGTATTCCTCTTGAACGAGTGTTACTAACTCTTTGAGTACATCTTGGTTCGTAATGACCATGAAATGTGTCAATTGTGTATTACCGCCAGATGGAGCACGGCGGCCAGCATCGAGGACTTGATCGATAAGTTCTCGAGATAATTGACCCGCTTTAAACTTACGCGTACTATGGCGAGTTTTAATACATTCTAAGGTATTCATGAGGACCTCCTAAGACAAATGGGATTTGGTATAGAATTTCTTTTATTATACTACAAGAAAAAACTAGAAGAGGCCACATTTTACTAACTAGCTAATTAAACCAAGTATATTGACAAAAATAGATATAGAGTTTACAATATTAATTGTATAAAATTATATTTTTAGCTTTTGGTTTTATTGAGTATTCATATGTGAGCAGCTACTTAAAGTTTTAAATCTATATAGCTTATTATAGAAGGAGAATATTATGAATTTACATGGTATTGCAAAGGGGAAATCCTTTGAAAAAACTATTGAGATGTTAAAGAACGCAGAAATTAACGGTGCTAATCAATATTTCACCATGTATTTTTTAGCTAAAGAGCTTGGTTATGATGCAATTGCTGATGCAATCTATAAAAATGCTGCAGAAGATGCAGCACATGGCGGAATTTATAGCCATTTATTAGGCGATGGTCCTGCTACAAAGGAAGACTTCATTAAGATGGTCATTAATTTCTACAAGGCTGAAGCGTCTGCAGATACGATCCTTACGAAATTAGCTGATGAAGTTCGCAATTCTAATGAAGAGGGTGCTCATAAAATTGCTGAATTAATTGAACATTCTATTCCAGAAGAATTAGATCATGCTAAACGTCTTGAAGAAGCGATGTCCGCATGTGGTATTGAATTCTAATATAAAAAAATTTTATTAATAGGTTCACAGTTTTATGGTGTGATTTCTGCCCATAAATTCTATAGATGCACTCATTTTCTTAATAAAAAAGAAAAAATATATTAATTAATTGACAAATTTAAAAATTTGTGGACAAAGTAGATTTTTTACGTTGACTGCTTGCTGTAGAATTGTGTACAATTAATTTGTAGATTATTGTGTGCATATGGAGGTAGAATATGGCAGAAATTGGCGTACTGGAAGGTTACAAACATAAAGAAGATGTACCTGATGCAGAGTACATGAAATTAGACAACCAATTGAGCTTCCCACTTTATGTAGTGGCGAAGGAAATTGTTAATGCATATCGCAGTCACTTAGATCCGTTAAATTTGACATATACTCAATACATCGTAATGATGGCATTGTGGCAATATGGTGATTTGTCCGTTAAAGAACTAGGTCAAGTATTGCGCCTTGATTCTGGTACATTAACACCACTTTTAAAGAAATTAGAAGCTAAAGCATTCTTAAAGCGTAAGCGTAGTCGTCAAGATGAACGTGTCGTTATGGTAACCCTTACTGATACTGGTAAAGCATTACGTGACGAAGCTGTTCATGTACCGCGCCGCTTGTCTGAATCTGCAGGTCCGATTTTCGACGTAGAAGAAACGCGTCAATTGCGCATGTTGCTTAACAAATTGTTAGACGCAATCGATAACGCTAATGCTAGAACAGCAGAGAAGCTTAAGCGCTAATGTAGTGTACTTTAGTAAGATCTCATATGCATACATTCTGTAATTTAATATATCTAATATTTTCATAAAATGTGATATACTATACATATAACGTATTGTACTGAGGTCATGTGAGATATGACCTGTTCGTGAGATGCCGTTCAGGCAAAAGGAGAGCATTATGAATAAAAATTTATTAGGCGCATTTGTATTAGCCGGTACATTATTAGTTGGTGGTGTTGCTAACGCAGCAAACTGGAATGGTTTAGCTAACTATCCAGAGGTTCCAAACAGTGCAAATGGTTCTGAAACATACTTCTTTGATAAAGCATCCCAATTCAGTGGTATTGATAGTAGCCGTAACTATGTATTCGGCATTAATGTAGTGAATATGCATAACAACCAATATGGTGAAGCTACATTGTTTAAATACATTGTTCACCCAAGCTTGCATACTGTATATCGTTTCTCTCCAGATGGTCAAGCGTACCAAATCACTCCTGGTTCTAATGAATACAACATGTTCTTGGCTGCTTGGAAAGAAGTATACGGCACTGATTTCTCTTTCCCAGCTTTATAATTTGATGGCGCAAGCCGTAATAATTACATAACTATTGCTGGTGAAAGCTCCTTTGGGCTTTCACCAGTGTTGTTTATGGAGGTTTCCTATGTCTAAATCTGAATTTGCTCAAGCCTATACGGAGCGCATGTTCCCTGATATTGCAGCCCCTGCAGGTTATATCGACCCTGAGTTTGAAGTATTGTTTGATAATTTTGCCTTTGACGAAGTTATTACCGAAGAGGGTCGCAATGTGCCTGCCAAGGATCGTTTCTTGGCTATCCTTGCTACATTAGTGGGTGTATCTGCCGTCGATGAATATGCGTTGATGCTACCAGCAGCACTTAACTTTGGCTTGATTCCCGATGAAGTAATAGAGCTCCTTTATCAAGCTGTGCCATATCTTGGCATCGGTCGTGTGCGTCCATTCTTTAAGGTCACAAATAAGATTTTTGACTATCGTGGGGAAACTGTTGTAGATCCATCTCGCAGCACAATCACTAGTGAGTCTCGCCTTGAAAAGGGCGTTGAAAAGCAAGTTGAAATCTTTGGTGAGTCTATCCGTAATTCTTACCAAGAAGGCCCTGAAGAGACACGTCATATCAAGAAATGGCTTGCTAATATGTTCGGTGACTACTACACTCGTAAAGGTTTAAGTGTGGCTCATCGCGAAATGATTACCTTCTGTTTCTTAGCGGCTCAAGGTGGCTGTGAACCTCAGCTGAAGGCTCACGTAGAAGGCAACTTGAACGTAGGCAACAGCAAACAATATTTGATTAACATCGCCTCCCAATGCGTGCCGTATATCGGCTACCCTCGTACATTGAATGCTCTTCGTTGCATTCAAGAAGGCTTTACTGCATGGGAAGCTAAACAATAAAGGAGTTTTATGTTATTTTCTGGTATTAGTTTAACGATGATTTTGGCGTCCATACCAGCGCTTATCATCGCAGCTGCAGGACATGAATTTGCTCATGCTAAGGTAGCTGATATGCTCGGCGATTCTACGCCACGCTCTATGGGGCGATTGACATTGAATCCCGTGGCACATCTCGATCTAATTGGCTCTATAGCCTTCCTTATCGGTGGCTTTGGATGGGCTAAGCCCGTAATGATTGATCCATCTAATTTCCGCGATCCTCGTACAGATTCAACTTTAGTATCTATTGCGGGGCCGGCATCTAATGTGTTGATGGCCTTTTTAGGCTACTTAGCTCTTCGTTTTCTTGAAAGCTATGGCTTGTTGACGAATGAATCATTAGAATTAATACTGACACTGATTGTTGTATATAATATTAACTTTGCCATTCTTAATATGATGCCAATACCACCATTGGATGGCAGTCGTATTATTACAAGCTTATTACCTGGTAATTGGCAATTTACATTAGAACGTTTAAGCTTTGTAAGCTTGATTTTGCTGATCTTGGTACTTAATACACCAATTGCTAGTAAGATTTTCATTCCATTACAACAAACTATTTTGCAATTGTTTGAGCGTATCGTAAACGTTATTTTGTAAGCGTTATATGGTAAGGACTTTAGTTCATCTTCCTCACTATATTAAAAAGTATCGATATAATTCGATAAGTATGATATACTAAGTATAGAAATCGTAAATTTTCGATATATTGGTGTTTCAGGTATCGCTAGACACGATTGATATAGCAGTTTTATCTACTATTTTGATATGTCTATGGATACATCAAATTGAAACTTTCAATTAATACAGATATAGATATTCAAGTGAATAGAAGAGGAATACATATGGATTTTGAAGAAAACCAAGTGCCAGAGGCGATTCTGGACAAGCTTACAAAGGTGTGTACATGCCGTAGCATTACACGTAAAACGATTAAGGAAGCCATTTTGAATGGTGCTCATACATTTCCTGAGGTAAAAGAAGCAACACGTGCCGGCACAGGTGCTTGCGGTGGTAAAGGCTGTGGCCCTCGCATCGTAAAGCTCTTAGCAGAAATGAAAGAGCAAGGTAAAATTTAAAACTAAGCAAAATTTAAAACTAAGTAAAATTTAAGATTAAGCAACAGTTAAGCGTAAGTTTGACCTTAACTTATATAAAGACTATTATTTCGAACCAATACGGTATATATTCGTAGGTTTTGGGTAATAGTCTTTTTTGCGCTATCGATTCACGAGATGTATTGGCGTTTTGGGGTTGTCTTTATTATTTGATATACTATACATAATACTTTTTAGAGATTTTGGAGGTATATATGTTTCGACGTATCGTAGCGGCTACGATGATTGGCGCATTGGCGCTTACAACGGGCTGCGGTTTACATAATCCATTTACTTCTAAAGCAGAGCCTGTAACCTATGAATCTGTGGCACAGAGCGAGCTTTCACCAGAGGAAAAGGTGGATAAATTAGTAGCTAATATGTCTGATGCAGACAAGGTGGGCCAATTGTTGATGATTGGCATCCATGGCAAGACCTTGAACGATGATGCGAAGTTTATGCTCAATGAGTACCGCGTGGGCGGCATCATCTTGTTTGACCGCAATATGGAGTCCAAGGATCAAGTGAAATCGCTCATTACAGATATTAATAAAACTGGTAAAAGTGCCGGTTTAACACCATTGTTCATCGGCATCGACCAAGAGGGGGGCGCGGTGGCGCGCATGGAGGATCAGCTCATCAAGGTTCCTCCTGCAGAAGAATTAGGTAAGGAGCCTATTGAACAAGCGGTATCCTTGGCCAAACAGTCTGGCACGGAACTTAAAGACTTGGGATTCAACATTAATTTTGCTCCTGTAGCGGACTTGGGATTAACCTATGGCCGTTCCTTTAGTACGAACCCTGATGAGGTCGTACGCTATGCCAGTGCAGTAGGCAAGGCCTATGATGAAGCGGGCTTGTGGTATTCTTACAAACACTTCCCAGGTATTGGTAAAACGGATGTCGATTTACATGCTGATACCAGTGTTGTGCCAGTGTCTAAAGAGACATTGTTGAATGAAGATACAAAGGTATTTGTAGACCTCATTAAGCAGTCTAAACCGAATACATATGCAATTATGGTGTCTCATGCGATGTATCCTCAAATCGATCCAGACCATCCATCTAGTCTATCTAAAGCTATCATTACAGACTGGTTGCGCAAGGATATGGGCTATAACGGCGTTGTCGTAACGGATGATATGGATATGGGCGCTCTTGCAAAACACTACACCTTTGGCGATATGGCGGTTCAATCTATCTTGGCTGGCAGCGATATCTTGCTCGTATGCCACGAGTACGAACACATGCAAGAGGCGTACAATGGCCTTATGAAAGCTGTAAAAGACGGCCAAATCTCCAAAGAACGACTCGATGAATCTGTGAAACGAATCTTGCTTATGAAGATAACTAAAATTTCTTAGACTATTTGTTTTTGTTGGCAGGAATTAATTAATCATATAACGAATATAGAAAGTGGAAGTACTATTCATTGAAATCGCATCTGAGTTGACACTCAAGGGAGAACTTTGTTATAGTTATTACACAGAGAAACTGTGCGAAGCTTACGGGCAACGTACAACGCTCGTCGACTCAAGGGTCGGCGAGCTTTTTTGTTTGTAGGAGGGACTTATGTCTAAGCCGTTTAAGTCTTTAGATTCCCTATTACGCTTGATGAGAAAACGAAATATTACAATGATTATATAGTGTATACATAACACAGCTTCAAGGATTTTAATAAACCGATAGAGAATTACTTAGTATAGTTATTCTCTATCGGTTTATTTTTTATTCGTTAGGAGTGATTGTATATGGCTCGGAGAATTATGTTGAACGGCACGTCCTATTTTGGACAAGGGGCGATTCAGGAGATTGTGAACGAAATTAAGAATCGCCATTTTAAAAAGGTCCTCGTTACGTCTACACCTGATCTATTTGAGTTTAAGGTGGCTACAAAGGTAACAGACCTACTTGATGCGGCAGGCATTGCTTACGATGTATATGATAATATCAAGCCAAATCCAACCATTGAAAACGTAACATCTGGTGTGGCTGCTTGTAAGGCGGCAGGTGCTGAAGCTATCGTTGCTGTAGGCGGTGGCAGTGCTATTGATACAAGTAAAGCTATTGCTACGATTATTACAAATCCTGAGTTCAGTGATGTGCGTAGCCTTGAAGGTTTGGCACCTACAAAACATCCATGCTTGCCGATTATAGCTGTGTCTACCACATCTGGTACGGCTGCAGAGGTTACGATTAACTACGTTATTACAGACGTTGAAAAGAATCGTAAATTCGTATGTGTTGACCCTCATGACATCCCAATCGTAGCCATCGTGGATCCTGATATGTCCGCATCGATGCCAACTGGTCTTTGCGCATCTACCGGTATGGATGCCCTCGTTCATGCCGTAGAAGGTTACATTACTAAAGGTGCATGGGAACTTACGGATATGCTTCATTTGAAAGCCATTGAAATCATTGGTCGTTCCTTACGTAGCGCCGTAGCTGGTGACTTCGCAGGTCGTGAAGCTATGTCCCTTGGTCAATATATTGCAGGTATGGGCTTCTCCAACGTAGGCCTTGGTATTGTTCACTCCATGGCACATCCATTGAGTGCTGTATACGATATCCCACATGGTAAAGCGTGTGCCATGCTGTTAACAGCAGTATTGAAATTCAACGCCCCTGCAACAGGTGAAAAATATCGTGAAATTGCTCGCGTTATGGGCGTTCCTGATGTAGACGGCATGGATCAAGAAACATATCGTCAAGCTGCTATCGATGTGATCCAAAAACTAGCTGATGATGTAGGCATTCCTAAATCCCTTAGCGAAGCTGGCGTGAAACGGGAAGATATTCCATTCCTCGCTGAATCTGCTTTCAACGATGCATGTACACCTGGTAACCCAAGAGATGCATCTATGGAAGAAATCATCGGTATCTATGAATCCATATTCTAAGGAATTTTAGAATTTGATAGCATATAGTGTTTCATGATGTATAGGATTTAATACTATACTATGGTATCAATATTTAGACTAGTCTAAATATTTTGCTAGTCTAAATAATCTAATAGTCTAAATGATGCCTAGCTCTATCCCTAAGAACTTTACATCTTTAGAATCTTTACATATTTCAGATGCCTCCGAATATGTAAAGAAAATACATTTACACACTTGCTTAACAAAACTAGCCATCTCGTTCTAGAGGTGGCTAGCTTTGCGTTTGAAGTCCTATGGAATGTCTTATGACTCGAAATTTTAATTTCGCATTTAGTGAGATAGCTGTTTGATACGTAATCCTTTCTTGAAAATGGTGGTTTACATAAGTATACTAAGGATATGAATACATAGTTCGGTTGTATATATGTTATTAGATAATAAATCAGATTTGGTCAGTGCTAAGGAGGAATGTTATGAAGCTATGGAAATTTAATAAGCGAAGTTCTACCTTAGCAGATATGTCCATGAATCGTATGTTGTTGACGGAGCTCATTGCGAAGGGCGCTCTTGTGGGCGTGATTGCAGGCTTTTGTGGTGCTACATATCGCTATTTGATCCTTGAATCTGAGCATATTCGCTGGCATTTGATGGATGGCATTACCCTAGAATGGGCCATAGGATGGCTTGTGATGATGGTCATCTTTGCTTTTATCGTAGATCGATTGCTCGCGTGGGCTCCATTATCTGGTGGTTCTGGTATTCCTCAAATCGAAGGGGAAATGCTAGGCCTCTTTGATATGAAGCCGTATCGGACGCTAGCTTCCAAGATGATTGGTGGCGTGTTGACTGGTTTTGCCGGCTTCTCTGTAGGTCGTGAAGGTCCAGCCGTACAAATTGGTGGCTCTGCCGGCAAGATTGTGTCCTATTGGATGAATTCAGGGCTGCGTGAGCAGCGCATCTTGACCTCTGCTGGGGCAGGGGCAGGCTTAACGGCTGCATTTAGTGCACCCGTATCGGGGGCTATGTTCGTCTTTGAAGAGGTCCATAAAAGCTTCTATCCGTACCTCGTTGTGCCTACTTTCGTGGCTACCTTAATTTCTAACTATATTACGGTTAGTATCTTCGGCCTCGAACCGGCCCTTGGATTTTCGGTGACCTCCGGTGTACCTCTTGAGTACTTCCCAGTCCTTCTTATGGTTGGCGTTATCATGGGTCTCTGTGGGGTGTTCTTCTGTCGCATGATCTTTGCATTTAAGAAGTTCTTTGAATGGCTTAAATGCTCTCGGTTCTTGAAATTAGCCCTTACCTTTGTGACTGTGGCCGTCATCGGCTTTGATTCTCAGCTCCTCTTAGGTGGTGGCAATGATTTAGTTGGTCATCTTGCTTTTCAATCTCATGGTGTCCTGCTTCTAGGGGGCATCGTATTAGGCAAGATTTTGCTTACCACCTTCTGCTATGGCAGTGGTGCGCAAGGCGGTATATTCTTGCCCATGCTCGTTATAGGGGCTTCAGCAGGGGCCTTTTGTGAAAGCTTACTTTCATCTGTGGGCATTATTTCTCCTGATTTTGTACCACAATTTGTTATTTGCGCTATGGGCGGTATGTTAGCAGCGGCTATGCGGACTCCAATTTTGGCGATTTTGCTCGTTCTTGAAATGACGAATAGTTTCTCCAATATTTACGCCATCGGCATTGTTACACTGGTGGCCTACCTTGTGGCAGAACTATTAAAAGAACCACCTATTTACGATTCCTTATTACAAGCTATGAGTGGTCAAAACAATTTAGAATCTGTACAAACCTTCTTCCAAACGAAGGTACCTGTAGTAGCGAATTATACAGATGTACAATTACAAGACTTGGCCTTGCCAGATGGGACACTTATCGTAAGTATTCGTCGCAATGGAACATACATTGTGCCGTTAGGGGATGTAAAACTTGAACCAGGTGACGAACTACAAGTCTCTTGTGAACGAGGACGATTAAAAGCAGCGAAAGAATTTTTCCAATCGAATCAGATATAGCAAAGAGCTTTTTCCAATCTAAGTAAAGGGAGGCCTTATTATGTTGGATAATATTATAGTATTTTATATATTCTTTACCATAGTTGGCTTTTTAGCCGCTATGCTAGGCACTATCATCGGTGCCGGAGGGGGCCTTGTATTTGTGCCTCTCTTTATTTATTGGTTCCCTGAGTGGTCTCCGTCTATGATTGTAGGGACATCGCTATTTTCTGTTATGTGTAATGCCATTTCTGGGTCCATTGCCTATATTAAACAGAAAAAGGTACTCATTAGCGCGGCTATTGTATTTAGTTTAGCGACTTTACCAGGTGCTATCTTAGGTGCTCAAATGTCTGGTTGGTTCTCTGGTAAAGGCTTTATGTTTGCCTTTGGGTGCTTTATGCTCTGTGCTTCTGGTTTGATTGGGTTTAAGAATTTCCGCAAAGGGGAGCGGAAGGAAGAAAGCCTTACCCTTGATCAGCTAACCTATAGCAAGCCTATCGGTATTAGTATTAGCTTCTTTGTAGGATTTATCTCCAGTATCTTTGGTATCGGTGGTGGTCTCATCCATGTGCCTGCCTTGATTTATCTCATGGGCTTCCCAACCCATATGGCTACAGCTACGAGCCAATCTATCCTTGCTGTATCTACAACGATAGGTGTTGTAACACATTTAATGGAAAATCATATTGTATTTAGTATTGCTATTCCTACAAGTATTGGTGCCGTTTTTGGTGCCCAAGCAGGGGCGCGCATCGCTAAACGTTTGAAAGCAAAATCTATCCTTGCCCTCATGAGTGTAGCCGTCTTTGCATTGGCAGTACGCCTTATTCTTAAATCTGGTATTATTGGATAATAGAAGCCTTCTAGTGGTTGCTCGAAAGAGTTATATCACTAGAGGGCTTTTTATATGTAAAGGAACTATTATTAAGAGGATAGTACTATTAAAAGAAGAATCTAAAAAGGTATGAGTAAAAGTCATAGTTAAATATAAATGAGAACAAGAAAACTGAAATAAATAAATTATACCGAATTTATGCATAATTTTTGCAAACTATTTCCTATAGAATTATATGCAGTGTAACTCATGTTTTACGGGATGTTTAGCACTCATTTATTATGGCGTTATGAATATGCTTAGTAAATAAAATAGTTTTAATATAACATATGAAAAGATGAGTACATGATAATGCTATTGAGATGCACTTTCAACTAAAGAAATAAAAACACAGTGCATATCGAGAATTGTTAGGAGACATATAATTTATGCATAATTATAGTAGTGAGAATGAGAACGGCGTATACTAAATATAAGACATTATTAAGATATATTCCTTAAGAGAGGATAGGAGGAAATATAAGTGAGTACGCTTACTAGAGATTATGAACGTTTTGCCAAGGAGGCAAAAGAGATTTGTAAAGATCGTGTGTATACCGATCATTTACGTCGTTATGCATATGGCGTTGACGCGTCCTGTTACAGCTATTTACCAAAGGTTGTTGTAAAGGCTGAAGATGAACGGGAAGTACGACGCCTTATTCGTTTGTGCCAACAATGTGGTACACCATTTACATTCCGTGCGGCTGGTTCTTCTTTGTCTGGTCAATGTTCCAGTGAAGACGTGCTCATCGTATGTAATGATGGCTTCAAAAAAATGGAAGTTATCGACGATGGCAAGGCTTTAAAATGCGAATGTGGTGTTATCGGTTCTGATGCAAACGATTTGTTGAAACCATACAACCGCAAAATCGGTCCAGATCCAGCTACTCTTGCAACAGCATTAGTAGGCGGTATTTTGAACAATAACTCCTCTGGTATGTGCTGTGGTACGGCTCAAAACTCCTATAAAACAATCCGTTCCATCCGCGTTGTATTGCTAGACGGTACTGTTCTTGATACATCCGATAAAAAATCTATTGAACAATTCCTTCGTGAAAAACCTCAAATGGTAGAAGAAATCTTGCAATTGCGCAAAGAAATCTTGGCCGATGAAGAATTGACTCATTTGATTCATCACAAATACAAAATTAAAAATACTACAGGATATGGCTTGAACTCTCTTGTTGATTTCGAAGACATCATCGATATCATCAATCACTTGTTCATCGGTTCTGAAGGTACATTGGGCTTTGTATCTGAAATCGTATACAACACTGTTGAAGACGTACCTCATAAAGGTTGCGGTCTCATGTTCTTCAAAACATTGAACGATGCATCCTTGGCGGTTGTAGCCTTGGCTAATATGGGCCGCGATAAGGTTGTAGCTGCAGAAATGATGGACTATCAATCCTTGAAAGCCGTTCAAACTCTTGAAAATGTACCAGACTTCGTTCGTGAAGTGCCAGAAGGTACAAGCGCTATCTTGTTCCAAACTGAAAGCTACTCCAAAGAAACTGTAGATGAAAATTTAGCTTTTATTAAAGATAAATTGAAAGATATCCCAACAGCTATCCCAAGTCTTTACTCTCAAGATCCTAAGGAATACGATTCTTGGTGGGCTATCCGTAAAGGTATCTTGCCAATCGTTGGTGGTCAACGTAGAAAAGGTACTACTGTTATCACAGAAGACGTTTGCTTCCAAATCGAAGACTTCACTAAAGGCATCGAAATGCTTACTGAATTATTCCACAAATACGATTTCGTAGACGGTGGCGTAATCTTCGGTCATGCTTTGTCTGGTAACGTTCACTTTAACATTACACCTGACTTCAGCGACCCTAAAGATACTAAGAACTTCGGCGACTTGGTAAAAGAAATGTCTGAACGTGTATCTGGTTTCGGTGGTTCTTTGAAAGCTGAACATGGTACAGGCCGCATGGTAGCACCATTCGTTGAAATGGAATGGGGTAAAAAAGCGTACGAAATCAACCGTCGCATCAAAGCCATCTTTGACCCTGAACGCATCTTGAACCCTGATGTTATGATTACTGATGACCCAGATGTGTACAAGAAAAACCTTAAAGCTCAATGTGTTATCGATGATGCTTTCACAATCTGTATGGAATGCGGTTTCTGTGAAAAACATTGTCCAAGCCGTAACTTAACATTGACTCCACGTCAACGTATCGCATTGTTGCGCGAAACTAAACGTCTTGAAAACGAAGGTAACTTCACATTGGCGTCTGAACTTAGAAAAGGTTACGAATACTTCGGTGTAGATACTTGTGCCGCTTGCTCTATGTGTAAAGGTCTTTGCCCACTCAGCATCGATACTGCTCAAATCGCATTGTCTATGCGCCGCATCGATCCACCTGCACCAGAATTGGCTAAGAAAATCTACGATAACTTCTCCACAACACTTCAAATGTGTCGTGCTGGTGTAAGTCTTGAAGGTATTGCTGGTTCTATCATTACACAAAAAGCGATTTCTAAGATTACTGAAGGCTTACATGGCGTAACAGGTGTTACACCATATGTTCCTAAAACAACTCCTAAAGCTAATCGCTACAAATTGAAAAACCGCATCAAACCAACTAACTTTGAAAAGGTTGTATACTTCAGTACTTGTGCAAACCGCGCATTCAAACCAAACCAAGGTTATGACGATGATCGCAGCTTGCAACAAGTTGTAGAAAGTCTCTGCAACAAGGCTCATATCGATATTATCTATCCAAAACATATCGAAAACCTCTGCTGTGGCTTGAGCTTTGAAAACTACGATGACGTTCATGAACGTGCTGTAAAAGACTTGCACGATGCATTGATGAAAGCATCTCAAAATGGTAAATATCCAATCGTGATCGACCATAGTGCATGCTTCAACCATGCTTTCAAACACATGCCAGACTTAGAAATCAACGATATTTCTGAATTCTTGTGCAAATACGTAGTACCTCATCTCGACATTGAAAAATGTGATGAACGCGTTATCGTACACAAACAATGTAAGATTAAATCTTTGAACAAATCTCAATATATTGAAGACTTGGCGCGCCTCTGCACAGACCATGTATTCAATATCAAGTCTTTCGCATGCGATGGCTTTGCTGGTCAAAAAGGTTTCTTCACACCAGAACTTAACAAATCTGCTACAAAAGACCTTGCCGGTGAAATTGCTGAATACGGTGCAACACTAGGCGTAAGCTCCAGTTCCACATGTGAAATTGGCCTTGGTGAAAACGGTGGCATTCCATTCGTAGGCGTTGCATTCCTATTAGACCGTTGCTCTAAAGCAAAAAAATAAGATTTATAACATTACCTACCATATAACGAAAAAGGACGAGTTGCGGCTCGTCCTTTTTTGTATATAGTTTTGGTATAATTGTAATGGTATTAAATAAATTATAAATTACTACTACATATCGTAATTACATTAAATAAAGAATATATACGACATAATGTGATTGTATTATATAGATAATATAGAGGTATTGTATGAAATATATTCTATTATGTATTTGTTTGCTTAGCTTATTGGGTTGTGGTACAGAGACTAAGATTCAGCAAGATTCTAAACCTACAACAGCTAACGAACAAGCTAAAACAGTTCAAGGTCAAGATTCTCATGTAATGGCAGCCAAACAGGCTTTATCCTCTGGTGATTATGCTAAAGCTATTGAAGAAGCAAACACTGCTATTAAGGCTGATGTAAACAACGGAGAAGCTTATTCCATCCGTGGCTTCGCTACGGCGTTAAATGGTGATACAGCTAAGGGCTTAACAGATACTAAAAAATCATATGACCTAGATCCTAATAATGTAGCGAACTACTACAACATGGCTATGGTGTACAAATTACAAGGCCAATTAAATGAGTCTAAACAATGGTTTGAAAAGGTATTAGAAAAGGACCCTAGTAACACCTGGTCTGTGTATGGCATTGCTACTATTTATGCAGACCAAGGGGATGATACGAAGGCCCTTGATTGGCTTGAAAAAGCAATTAACATTGATCCATCTGTGAAAGCTGTGGCCGCTGAACAAGACCATTTTGAACGCTTTCACAATAATGCGCGATTTAAAACATTAGTAGGATTATAGGCATGGATGTGAAACAGATGATTCGCCTTATTATAAAGGCGATAGGATTTATATATTGGTTTGTTTTTCTATACCTTGGTGGTTTAATGGTCGTAGACTGGTCAGGGTTTATGTCCCAACATAATATAGAAACACCTCTATTCCTTACATACTTAGTATTTGTAGGATGTTTTGTAACACCGTATATTATGCTGTACTGGAAGAAGCTAAATCCTAATGTGAAAGTTCCATTTTTAGTGCGCCATCTCTCCGAATTTATGGCGCGATTAGAAGATTGCCATAGCATATGGTTTGATGTGCTATATGTACTAAAATTATTGCTCTATTTCGTAACAATTCTGTGGATGCTTTGTATCATATTACTTACCTTAGCAGTTATTGCGTGGACAGTAGTTCTAATTTTACTGAGCAATTGATGATGTACATTTACATTTACATTGTTTTCTCTACTAATGCTTCTTGTAAAAGTTGAGAAAAATTAATTCCT
>NZ_UQYC01000021.1 GCF_900545205.1 uncultured Veillonella sp.
GAGCGCCTGCCTTACAAGCAGGATGTCGGCAGTTCGATCCTGTCATCGTCCACCAACGTAAGCGGTTATCTTTGGATGACCGCTTTTTTGTTATAGTAAACAAGATATATTTATAGGTAAAGGAATAGCTATTTATTTAAGGTCATAGTTATAGGAAAATAGTTACCTATATAAAACAATAGTAATAGGACAATAGTAATAAAAATAAGAGTACAACTGTAGTGGTTGTACTCTTTGCACTTTATGTAGTTATTGTTGTTCTTTATGTAGTAGTTGGATTCTTAGTATTTAACGCGGTGCGTACATGATGATATAAACGCCCACAAGACATACGAGACCACCGATGATATCATATGTGTCTGGTCGTAAACCATCGATGAGCCAACCCCATAGGATGGAGAGGGCGATAAATACGCCACCATAGGCTGCGTAAACTTTACCAAAGCTTGCTTCCGGTTGGAAGGTAGGGATGATGCCGTATAAAAATAGGATGATCGCACCAGCCAGTAAATAGATAGGACTTTTATCGTCGCGCATATATAGCCATACGAGATAACCGCCGCCAATTTCAGCTAAACCAGCCAATATAAAGAAGAAAATAGATAAGAGCATAATAACCTCACAATATTAATTGAAATCTATTCTCTATTTTACAACTTGTTGCGGTAGAGGGCAATAAAAAAGCCTGTACACGTATTTGTGTACAGGCTTTGGTTCGTTCTTATAAACGTGCTGGTGATTCGCTATGCACATAATCCATAAAGGTATGCATTGTTTCGGATTTAGAGTTATTCTTCTTGAATGCGAAGCACACTTGTAGTTTAAATGGTTTTTCTAAAGGTATGAAGCCATCATTGATATTTAAAGAATTTAAGATTTGGCGTGCTACGATGCAGCCAGATTTATTTTTTTTGCAGTAGTCGATCATTGTATATGGGTTGGATAAACGGCTACCTCTAATATGTAGGTTTTGTTGGCCGTTACCTACATAGTTTTTCAATGTGCGATACATAAAGTACTTAGGTGGATACATAAGCAACGGTTGTTGTTGAATTGCTTTCAAGCTAGCAACTTCCATATTATCGATAATGTTTGGTGCATAGTATACGAATTCGTCCTCGCGAAGGGCTGTAGATTCATATGCTGACATATCCTTGTTATTTGGTAAGTAGAGGAGGGCAATGTCGATACGATTTTCGCGTAAGTCGAGCATCAACTCTTCTTCTTCCATGTCATAAATGCTGACAGAGAACTCAGGGTGATTTTGGAAGAAGTGGGATACATATCCGTTAAGACGAATGTCCCCTAAACTACGCAATACACCAATATTTAAGATTGGACGTTCTACCTTGCTGGCTAAACGAATCGATTGAATAGCACGTTCCAATGTGTCGAGAACTTGTTCTGCTTCTGGTAGGAATAATTCACCTTCTGGTGTCAAACGGCTACCTCGTGTAGAGCGGGAAATTAATTTCACACCAACTAGACGCTCTAATTTTTTCATTTGAGCGCTGAAAGCTGATTGTGTAATGTTCATAGATTGTGCAGCTAATGTAAAGCTTCCTGTTTTATTATAGGTAATAAAACTTTGTAGCTCTTGCATTGTAGGTAACTCTTTCATAGTATTCCCCCAATATTGACATAAAACTCCAATGATACCTATTACCTTTCTTACTAATATTGTAGCATACTATAATTGTTTTTTCATCTAAATCTATAAAATATGATGAAGCATGCGCAATCGATATAGTGAGCAATATTATCGTAAAAAATAGTGATAAATTAATGCGATTATGCACTTATTTCAATGACTTTCACCATTATCAATAATTGACATAAGTAAATGAAAATGATATTATACATGGGTACCATTATGTGTAGGTACAGGTTTATATTAATCTTATGAGGTGATAATCACATGGCAACGAGAAGAGAGGCTCGATTCAAACTTTGTCGTCGCTTTGGTGTGAACGTATTCGGTCACGCAAAAGCCTTGAATCGCGTCAAAAAAGACCAACGTCAGAAAAAAATGTCTGAGTATGGCACACAATTATTAGAAAAACAAAAAGTTAAAGCTTACTATAACTTGCTAGAACGCCAGTTCGTACGCTATTATGATAAAGCGAAAAAAATGCAAGGTGTTACAGGTCAAAACATGTTGATCCTTTTGGAACAACGTCTTGATAACCTTGTATATCGCATCGGCTTCGGTAACTCCATTCGTCAAGCTCGTCAAATGGTAAACCATGGCCACATCTTGGTAAACGGTCGTCGCGTAGACATTCCTTCCTTCTCCTGCAAACCAGGCGATGTAATCGAATTGCGCGAAGCATCTCGTGACAACGAAATGTTCAAAACTAACTTCCAAGAACTTCGTTCTTTCGAACTTCCTTACATTGAAAAAGACTTGGAAGGCTTCAAAGCTACATTCACTCGTCTTCCTCAACGTGAAGAACTTCCTATCGAAGTTAACGAAACACTTATCGTCGAATTGTACTCCAAATAATTTGGCGCTTATGGGAAAACCACTCAGAATTGGGTGGTTTTTCTTTATGACATGTCACTGTTAATGGGCTATAACGGTGCAAAAAACAATTGACATAGAACACCAAAATCTGTATACTATTTTGAGTAAGCTTTAGTCGTGTTTCCATTAGCCCCGGAAGCAAAGGACAAGCTGATTTTGGTAGAATTATGACGTTATTAGGAGGATATGCAGCATGAAAACTACATTTATGGCCAATCCGAACACAATCGAACGGAAATGGTATGTTGTTGACGCTGAAGGTAAAACTTTAGGACGCCTTGCTGCCGAAGTTGCAAAAGTTCTTCGGGGCAAAAATAAACCAACTTTCACACCACACGTAGACACTGGTGACCATGTGATCGTTGTAAACGCAGAAAAAATTCGCGTAACTGGTAAAAAATTGGAACAAAAGGAATACTTCCGTCACTCTGGTTACCCAGGTGGTTCCCGTTTCACTAAATTGTCCATGATGCTTGAAAAACAACCTGAACGTGTTGTTGAAATGGCAGTTCGTGGTATGCTTCCAAAAAATAAATTGGGTGCACAACAATACCGTAAATTAAACGTATACGCTGGTCCTGAGCATCCACATGCAGCTCAAAAACCAGAAGTATTAGAAATTTCCGTACGATAATCTAGAGGGAGGAACATATAATGGCAGTAGCACAATATTACGGCACTGGTCGTAGAAAATCTTCCGTTGCTAGAGTTCGTCTGGTACCGGGCACAGGTAAAATCACTGTTAACAAACGTGAACTTAATGAATATTTCGGTCGCCAAACTTTGGAATTGATCGTAAAACAACCTTTGAACTTGACTAACACAGTTGAACAATACGATGTAATCGCAACTGTAGCTGGTGGCGGTCCTTCTGGTCAAGCTGGTGCAATTCGTCACGGTATCTCCCGTGCGTTATTGGACGTAGATGGCGAACTTCGTCAATCTTTGAAAAAAGCTGGCTTCTTGACTCGTGACCCACGTATGAAAGAACGTAAAAAATACGGTCTTAAAAAAGCCCGCAAAGCAAGCCAATTCTCCAAACGTTAATATTTGGAAAACAGGTTATTACACCTGCAGACATTGTCTGCAGGTGTTTTTTTATACTATGATTAATATAATATTGTCGTTAGAGTGGAAATTTATTTTTACGTTTACATCTATATTTAATTCCCCTATAATAGAAGTATAATAATCGAATTTTTTCGAAAAGGTATTTTCATATAGGAGAACTCATATGATTTATAATACAATTCAGTACGTAGTGGACAACGGCATTGGTACGTTGACATTCAATCGTCCTGCAGTGGCGAATGGTTTTAACATCGAAATGTGCAAGGAGATCCTTGAGGTTTTAGATAAAGCACACAACGATGAAAGTGTTCGTGCATTGCTCATCAATGCAGAGGGTAAAGTATTCTCTGCTGGTGGCGACTTAACAGAAATGGAACGCGCTGTAAATGATGGCGATACAGAGTCTTTGTTTGAAATTGTTGAGCTGGTAGCTCAAATTTCTATGGCTATGAAACGCTTACCTAAACCTGTTATCATGAGCCTTCAAGGCGCTGCAGCAGGTGCGGCATTCAATATGGCGTTAGCTGCAGACTTTGTGGTAGCAGCCAATAATGTACGCTTCATTCAAGCATTCGTGAACGTAGGTCTTGCTCCAGATGCAGGTGGTTTGTTCTTGTTGACTCGATCCATTGGCATGAACCGTGCTATGCATATCGTTATGACTGGTGAAGCCGTATCTGCTGAAAAAGGTAAAGAACTTGGCTTTGTATATAAAGTTTGTGAATTAGAAGATCTAGAAACTGCTACAAGACGTCTTGTAGAGAAATTAGCAAAAGGTCCTGCACAATCTTACCGCGTTATGAAAGAAATGATGTGGAATAGCTTCTTATCTGGCTGGGAAGAGTACAAGAAGTTTGAAGTAGAAAATCAATGCTCCTTAGGTCTTTCTGAAGACTTTAAGGAAGGCGTACGCGCATTCACTGAACGTCGTCGCCCTAAATTTGGTCAAAAATAATAATTATTCTCTTGTAATTCTTTGGAATATCATGTATTTTATAAGCAGTTACTAATATAATTCGAACCGGTGTGGCTCTATATATTGAGTTACATCGGTTTTTGCTTTTATTATGAAGTAAAAGTGATATAATAGTACTATTATAATAGTTTTAGGAGGTCATTATTACATGGCTCAAGATACAATTAAATGTTATGACAGTCCTAGTGATGTGGTCCAAGCCTTGGCAGAGGACTTTATTGCTTTCACCAATGATGAAATTAGTCGTACAGAAACGTGCGTTGTTGGTATTACTGGGGGCACTGTCGTAAATGGTTTGTTAGAATTACTTAACTCACCTGAATATATTGAGCGCCTCAATTGGGAACGCATATTCTTCTTGTGGACTGATGAACGTTTCCTACCGCAATCGAATGAGGATAATTACTTTAATCGCGTAAAACCTCATTTGCTATGTAAGGCAAAGGGGGCTGCTCACTTCTTGCCAATCAATACGGATTCTAAAACCGTATTAGAAGCGGCTGAAGAATATGAAAAAGAGGTTCGCAATGTCCTCAAGGCGTGTAAGAAATCTGGTCTCGATTTGGCTTTGCTAGATCTAGGCGAAGATGGCCATACAGCAGGATTATTTGCAGGCTCTCACGCGCTTCGCGTGGCCGATCAAGATGTGGTTGCCGTCGAGGATGGCAAGGTATGGGAACGTATTTCCATGACATTCTCATTCTTGGCTAAATCCGATGCCGTTTGGTTTACTGTAACTGGTGAAAGTAAGCGAACTGCATTGACAAAGGTATTGTACCAACGCGAGGATTACGAGGATTTAACGTGGGAAAAACGCATTGGTCGTACATTGCCTGGTGCTGTACTTTCACAAGAAGCTATGACCTGGTATGTGGACAAGGCAGCCTATAATGATGTACACTAAAAGGTGTAAATTTTAGTAAATATAAAGGAGATACATATGGGATCTATAGGAACACCTGAATTAATAGTTATATTAGTGATCGCTCTAGTTATCTTCGGACCTGGTAAATTGCCTGAAGTAGGTAAAGCTATTGGTAAGGGCATCAATGAATTTAAAGATGCTATTTCCGGCCCTAAAAAAGCTGTTGATGAAACGAAAGAAGCCGTTAAAAAAGCGACTACTATCGACGTGACAGCAGGGGCAAAAAACGACGATAAACATAAAGAAGCTAACGATTAATAGGAGGTATCACTATGTGCAAAGATTGTGGTTGTGGTGAAGATAATGGCGTTGTAACAAAGGTATTTACTGTACCTGGTATGATGTGCAACAACTGTAAAGAAACTGTTGAAGGTGCATCCCTTGGTTTACCTGGTGTTTTGAGCGCAGAGGTAAATTTGCCAGAGAAAACAGCGACTGTTTCTTTTGATCCAGCAAAAGCATCTGTTGAAGTTATTACAAAAGCTATTGAACGTACAGGCTTTGAAGTAGAAAGCGTTACAGATGGTGTACAAAAACATAGTCATGGTTTACTAGGAACATTGAAACGTTTCTTCAAATAATCGAACCCATAGGGCTGTATTGAAACACTGTTTCGATGCAGCCTTTTTTCATAAAGAGGTAATAAAATGATACGCAAGTTTGATGCTAAAAATTTCAAGTGGGATGGCGTCGATACCTTGGTATACAAGCAAGATGGTAGCCCTTTTAAAGATGTAACACGTCAAGTTTTATACGATGGGGCCTTTGATATTCCATGCCAATTCCGCTATTTTGAATGCTTGCCAGGTGGTTACTCCACACTAGAATATCATGAACATACACATATGGTTATGATATTCCGTGGGAAGGGTCAAGTCTTATTAGGCGATGAAATCCATGATGTAGAAGCTGGTGATTTTATTGAGATCCCAGGTAAAACGATTCATCAATTCCGGGCTAATAAAGGAGATTATATCGGATTCCTTTGCTTGGTTAACCAAGATCGGGACAAGGTAAAATTATTAACCCCTGAAGAGATGGATACATTGCGTTCTGATCCAAAGATTAAAGAATTTTTGGAAAGTTGCTAATTTATATGGCGGTTATGTGTGATGACCGCCATATAGTTTTTTATAATCAACAGTAGCTGTTGATATGTGTAGTTTGATAGGGAGGTTCTATGAATACCTTTACACGCGCCGCACTGACGGTACTGGTAGGACTTGTGATTTGGTTCTTGCCTCATACGGAGGCGATTAAGCCTGAAGGATGGCATTTATTAGCTATCTTCACGGCTACAATTGTAGGTTTTATTTTACGACCTTGGCCAACAGGCATTATGGCACTCTTTGGTATTGTTGCAGCAGTAGCAACAAATTCTATTACCATGGTACAAGCATTAGGTGGTTATGCTGAGGCTAATGTATGGCTTATCGTGGCAGCTGTATTCTTTTCTAGAGGTATTATTAACTCTGGTCTCGGTAAGCGTATTGCGTATACCTTGATTCGTGCGTTTGGTACTAGTTCCTTAAAGTTAGCCTATGCATTGGCTTGTACGGATCTTATTATTTCTCCTGCCACACCATCTAATACGGCGCGTGGGGGCGGTATTATTTTCCCAATCGTACAAAACATTTCCTTAGCTTTTGACTCTGAACCGAATGGTAGTACAGCTCGTCGCATAGGGGCGTACTTGATGACTACGGCTCATACGATAAACACTATAACCGTAACTATTTTCTTAACTGCTTGTAGTGGTAACTTATTGATTACATCATTAGGGGCTAAATTATTTGGTTATGATATTTCTTGGTGGGAATGGTTCCAAGCTGGTGTGATCCCTGGTGTGATTTGTATGATTTTGATGCCTTGGTTTATCTATAAAATCTATCCACCAGAAATTAAAGAAACTCCACAAGCAGCTGAAATGGCTCAAAAAGAGTTAGATGCGCTTGGGCCGATTACGAAGGCTGAAATTTCTGTGGCTATTATCTTTGTACTTTGTATCTTACTTTGGGCTACAGCAATTTGGACGAAGTTACATCCTACTGTAGTTGCTATGATGGGCGTTCTTGCTTGTGTAGTAACGGGTTCCCTTACATGGGAAGATATTCTCGGTGAACGTACTGGTTGGGATATCCTTATCTGGATGGGGACGCTCGTAGGTATGGCAGGTCTCCTTGGTAAACTAGGCGTAGTAGCTGTATTTGCAGATTTTGTAAGTCAACATCTGGTAGGTATTGATTGGTTCTGGGCATCCTTTATTATCTCTGCAACCTTTGTATACTCTCAATATTTCTTTGCCAGTGGTACAGCGCGTATTACAGCGTTATTCTCCGCCTTTGCAGCTATCTTGGTAGCAATGGGCGCACCAATTCCGTTTACCATTTTGCTCTTTGGTTTGATGAACAGCCCTGGCTGTACATTAACACATTATAGTTCTGGTGTAACGCCAATCTTCTTCGGTGCTGGTTATGTACCACAAGGAACATGGTGGCGTGTAGGCCTTGCTATTTCTGTGGTTAGCTTCTTAATTCACTTCTGGGGCGGTACCCTTGGCATGTGGCTATTCGGTATTCTATAATATTCAAAAATCTCTCACAGTAGTGGGGGATTTTTTGTTTGCGCTATCTGTTTAGTAGTTTGTTATCGTTTTATTTTCTATGTGTATTAGATAGGCAGTGTATTATTGTTATTGCTATAGTTTTTATATATGGTAAACTTTAATAATTTATATGATAAATCTATAGAATATTTATTGCACGACATTATATAAAGTGTTATTATTATTTTATGATTACAGATTACTTTAGGAGGAAACATGTTGGGTTTAGTCATTAGCTTGTTGATTATCGCGCTCGTCGTGATTATTAAAGACATTCGAATTATGAACAACAACTTAACACGTTTTTGTCTTAGAAGTTCCACGAATGGTTTAATATACAATCAATAAGAATTGACTATACGGTTTGTTTCTTATGTGTATTTATTCCAAGGGGTACATAGGATTGTTTATGTATATCGGAATTCTGTAAACAAAAGGAATATCATTTGTAAACTTTTAAGACGATTCATAAGAATCGTCTTTTTTTATTCAGTTGAAAGGCATCCAAGTGGATACTTTCAAGAAAAGTGAGGAGATTAACATGAGTTGTAGAAGTGACAATTTAAAAACAGGCGTAGCACGTGCACCACACAGATCTTTGCTAAAAGCTCTTGGTTTTGTTGATGAAGAAATGGGCAGACCAGTCATTGGTATTGCGAACTCTTTCAACGAAATTATCCCTGGTCACGTGGGCTTGAAAAATATTGTACAAGCCGTAAAAGACGGCATTCGCAACGCAGGTGGTGTGCCAATCGAGTTCAATACAATTGGTATTTGTGACGGCTTGGCGATGAACCACATCGGTATGAAATACTCCTTGGTAACTCGTAATATCATCGCTGATTCCATCGAAGCAACAGCTATGGCAACACCATTTGATGCTATGGTATTTATTCCAAACTGCGATAAAGTAGTACCTGGTATGTTGATAGCTGCAGCTCGTCTAAACATTCCATCCGTATTCGTGTCTGGTGGTGCTATGCTTGCAGGCGTACATAATGGCAAAAAAATCGGTTTGTCTGATGTATTCGAAGCAGTAGGTAAACATCAAACTGGTGAAATGGGTGATGCTGAGTTAGCTGAAATCGAAAATACAGCATGTCCTACATGTGGTTCTTGCTCTGGTATGTACACAGCTAATACAATGAACTGCTTAACAGAAGCTCTTGGTATGGGCCTTCCTGGTAATGGTACAATTCCAGCAGTATACTCCGAACGTTTACGTCTTGCTAAATTAGCAGGTATGCAAGCAGTAGAGGTATTGAAAGCAAACCTTCGTCCTAAAGACATTATGACACGCGAAGCCTTTGAAAATGCAGTAGCTCTAGATATGGCTTTGGGTGGTTCCTCTAATACAGCACTTCATTTGCCAGCTATCGCTCATGAAGCAGGTGTACCATTGTCCTTGGACGACTTCGATCGCATTGCACAAAACACACCTCAATTGTCCAAACTTTCTCCATCTGGTAAATACTTCATTGAAGACTTGTATGCTGCAGGTGGTGTATCTGCGGTGTTGAAACGCTTAGCAGAAAATGGTCGTTTGCATACAGATTGCAAAACTGTAGCTCTTAAGACACAAGGTGAAATTGCAGAGGCAGCTCATGTTGTGGATGAAGATGTTATCCATCCATGGAACAATCCTGTTCATGAAACAGGTGGCATTGCAGTTCTTAAAGGTAACCTTGCAGTAGACGGTTCCGTTGTAAAAGCTGGTGCCGTAGATGATGATATGCTCGTTCACTCTGGCCCAGCAAAGGTATTCAACAGCGAAGAAGAAGCTGTTGAAGCTATTACAGGCGGTAAAATCGTAAAAGGTGATGTGGTAGTTATTCGTTACGAAGGCCCTAAAGGCGGTCCTGGCATGCGCGAAATGTTGACACCAACATCTATGATTGCAGGTATGGGTCTTGATAAAGACGTAGCCTTGTTGACTGACGGTCGTTTCTCTGGTGCTACACGTGGTGCATCTATCGGTCACGTATCTCCAGAAGCAGCTGCAGGTGGTACAATCGCCGTTGTTGAAGATGGTGATATCATCAACATCGATATTCCAAACGGCAAATTGGAATTAGCTGTATCTGACGATGAAATCGCTCGTCGTAAAGCCGCATTGAAACCATTCAAATCCAATGTAACTGGATACCTTAAAAAATACGCTCTTCATGTATCCTCTGCAGCACAAGGTGCTATCGAAGTATTTGAAGACTAATAGTAGATTTTCATTAATACTAACTAGAGGAGATAGAGTACATGCATAAGTTGTATGATTTTATGGAGGCTCGTGAGCGATTAAGCACAATCACGGTGAAAACAAAATTGCTTCACAGTGATGTGTTCTCCGATGAAAGTGGCAATGATGTATATATCAAGCCAGAAAACTTGCAAATAACAGGTTCCTTTAAGGTTCGTGGTGCCTATAATAAAATTGCAAAATTAACAGAAGAAGAAAAGGCGCGCGGCGTTATTGCCGCGTCTGCCGGTAACCATGCGCAAGGTGTAGCGCTTGCTGCAAAACGTCTAGGCATTAAAGCGACAATCGTCATGCCAAAACATACACCTCTCATCAAGGTGAATGCTACAAAACAATATGGTGCCGAAGTCGTTCTACATGGTGAGATTTATGATGAAGCTTACCAAAAAGCGATGGAATTACAACAAGAGCACGGATATGTGTTCGTACATCCTTTTGATGACGAAGATGTTATCGAAGGGCAAGGTACAATTGCATTAGAAGTTCTTGAGGAATTGCCTGATGCGGATGTATTGCTAGTTCCTGTTGGTGGTGGCGGTATTGTTTCTGGTATCGCAGCTGCGGCAAAATTAAAAAATCCTAGCATTAAAATTATTGGTGTAGAACCAGAAGGCGCGGCTAGTGCAATAGCTGCGTTAAAAGCAGATCATCCTGTACCACTTAGTGAGGTGGCAACTATCGCAGATGGTACAGCTGTACGTCAAATCGGCGAAACTACATTAAAATATATTAAGAAATATGTAGATGAAATTGTTACTGTCTCTGATTATGAATTGATGGAAGCATTTTTGTTGCTTGTAGAAAAACATAAGTTAGTAGCAGAAAACTCCGGTATTTTACCATTAGCAGGTCTAAAAAAATTAGACTGTAAAGGCAAAAAGGCAGTAGCCATTGTTAGTGGTGGTAATATCGACGTACTTACGATTTCTTCTATGATCAATAAAGGTCTCGTATTACGTGGTCGTATCTTCACTTTCTCTGTCAACCTTCCAGATAAACCAGGTCAATTGGTTGCTGTATCTGAAATGCTTGCAGATGCGGATGCAAACGTTATTAAACTTGATCATAATCAGTTTAAAAACCTTGACCGCTTCCATGAAGTGGAATTGCAAGTGACTGTAGAAACAAATGGTGAAGAACACATCAAACACATTATTGATACTTTCAAAAATAATGGTTACATTATTAAACGATTAAATTCCAGCGAGATTTTATCTGAATAGCTGGTCGAAAGGGTTCCTATGAGCGCAGAAACAATCAATGGGGCACGCATTGTCCTTGAAACATTGCATCGCCTTGGTGTAACCGACATGTTCGGTTATCCAGGTGGCGCGGTAATTCCAATTTATGATGAAATTTATAGCTTCCCTGAAATTAAACATTATTTTGTTCGCCATGAACAAGGTGCAGCCCATGCAGCAGATGGTTATGCACGCGTATCTGGAAAAGTAGGCGTATGCCTTGCTACATCCGGTCCTGGTGCAACTAATCTTGTTACAGGTATTATGACTGCTTACATGGATTCTGTACCTATGGTGGCCATTACTGGTCAGGTTGGTCGTCCCTTTATTGGTAAGGATTCCTTCCAAGAAGCAGATATCCAAGGTATTACCATGCCGATTACAAAACATAACTACCTTGTTCAAGATATTCGCGATTTACCTCGCATCATCAAAGAAGCGTATTTTATTGCTAGTACAGGTCGTCCAGGACCTGTTCTTATCGATATTCCAAAGGATATTCAAACAGAAAAAATATCCATGACAGAATACAATAAATTATATGAAGTACCTATCCATCTTGAAGGTTATGATCCAACCTATAAAGGTCATCAAGGGCAAATTAAGAAAGCGGCTACACTCATTAAAAATGCGAAACGTCCGCTCATCATTGCCGGTGCCGGTGTATTGAAATCTGGCGCTATGGATGAGTTAAAGGAATTGGCAGAAAAGGCTCAAATTCCTGTAACAAATACATTAGTTGGCCTTGGTGGTTTCCCAGGTAACCATGAGCTTGCTCTCGGTATGGTGGGTATGCATGGCTCTGTAGCGGCTAATAATAGTACAGAAGAAGCAGACCTTGTTATTGCGGCCGGTATTCGCTTCCACGATCGCATTACAGGTCATCCAGATTTCTTCTGTAAAAAAGCTAAAATCATTCATATCGATATCGATCCAGCAGAAATTGATAAAAACGTTACTATTAACGTACCAATTGTAGGTGACTTGAAGCGAGTTTTATCTGAACTTAATGCGCTTGTAGAACCTACAAGTCATGAAGCGTGGATCGGACAAATTCGTGAATGGCAAGCGGAATATCCTATGGTAATTCCTGAATCTAAAGATGGTGTACTACATCCTCAATACGTATTATCCGAACTTAACAAGATTGCTAAAGAGGATGCAGTTATTGTAACTGACGTAGGCCAACATCAAATGTGGGCGGCTCAATTCTTAACTCATAAAAAACCTCATACCATTGTTACATCTGGTGGTGCAGGTACCATGGGCTATGGTTTACCAGCTGCCATTGGGGCTCAAGTGGGGGCACCTCATAAACAAGTAATCCTTGTTGTTGGTGATGGTGGATTCCAAATGACCTTCGAAGAGCTCATGATGGTTCGCCAATATAATTTACCAATTAAGATTGTTATCATTAATAATGGTTACCTTGGCATGGTTCGTCAATGGCAACAAATCTTTAATAACCGCCGTTATTCCTATGTAGATTTGGAAACGAGTCCAGACTTCTTGAAATTGGCAGATGCCTTTGATTTGAAAGCCGCTCGTATCGATAATGTAGAGGATTTCAATAAAGAATTTAAATCTTTCATTACATCTGATGAAAGTATCATCTTGGATTGTCGTGTAGCAAGAGAAGATAATGTATTGCCGATGATTCCAGCTGGCGGTACCGTAAGTGGTATGATGGGCAAGAAAGGGGTGCTATAATGGCGAGAGAACATCAAGTCTTAGTAATTGCAAAAAATACAGCAGGCATTGGTGCACGTATATTGGCACTCTTTAACCGTCGTGGTTTTAATGTTACAAAGATGACATCTGGTATTACAAATACACCAGGCTACGCTCGTATTACCCTCACCGTTGAGGCAGATGATCGCATCTTGGATCAAATTCAAAAACAAATTTACAAGCTCATTGATGTGGTAAAGGTTAAAGTCTTTGAAGATCATGATGTGGTGTGCCGTGAGTTAATGCTTATCAAGGTAAAAGCAACTGCTGCAACACGCTCTCAAATTGTACAAATTGCCGATGTATATCGTGGCAATGTGCTCGATATTTCTCCTACTTCTATGATTATTGAAGTAATTGGTAGCGTAGAAAAATTACGCGGTTTCATTCAAATTATGGAAACTTATGGTGTCCTTGAAATTGCCAAAACTGGCATTACCGCAATGAGCCGTGGAGAAAAGATTTAGGAGATGGTTGTGTGAGTAGTGAATTACTCCATTATGAAGACGTCAAGTTTCGTCGTGAAGGCCGCGAAATTTTAAAAGGCATTAATTGGCATGTTGAAGAAGGGGAGAATTGGGCCTTATTAGGTCTCAATGGGGCTGGTAAATCGACGATGCTCAGCATGATTCCAGCTTACCAAATTCCTACAACAGGACTATTACGCGTATTTGGTCATGAATTTGGTAAATATGCATGGCCTAAGATCAAGGCCCGATTAGGCTTTGTTAGTTCGGCGCTTGGACAATTCCAGTCCACCTTGGATAAACAAGTGGTAGAAGATGTTGTTATTTCTGGTGCTTTTAATAGTATCGGTATCTATCAGAAGGTAGATCCTGAGGTGCGCGAACGAGGAATTCAATTATTGTCTGAGTTTGGTTTGTCCTATTTGGAAGGCCATAGATTTCATACACTATCTGCTGGTGAACAGCGCCGCGTATTATTAGCACGGGCTATTATGGCTAATCCAGATTTGCTCATTCTAGATGAGCCTTGCTCTGGACTTGATTTGCCTGCTCGCGAGCAATTCTTAAGAACTGTTGAGAATATGGCACGAGAGGAGCATAAGCCTTTTATTTATGTATCTCATCAAATTGAAGAGATTATGCCCAGTATTACACATGTATCTATTATTAAAGATGGCCTCATTGTGTATAAAGGCAAGAAGCGAGACATCTTGACAGATGAAATTCTAAGCGACGTATTTGGTATTGATGTATCTGTAGTATGGGAGAAAAATCGCCCATGGATTATAGTTAAATAAGAGCTAAAATTGGGATAATTCATTTTTTCTTAATACAAAAAGGGTACAAATTTAAGTTGTAGATTAGTCTATTTGACTATTCGATAAATTACGATATACACTACAAATCTTGCATTTATTTGTGAGATTGTGTACAGTATATATATTAAATATTCTATTGAATATATATTGGAGGTTGTCTAGTATGGCAGGTAAAATTTTAGGTACTACAGTTTATTATGATGCAGATTGTAATTTGAGCAAATTGGAAGGCAAAAAAATTACAGTTTTAGGTTACGGTTCTCAAGGTCATGCGCATGCATTGAACTTGAAAGAAAATGGTATGGACGTAACAATTGGTCTTCGTGGTGGTTCTTCTAGCTGGAAAGCTGCAGAAGAAGCAGGCCTTACAGTTAAAGAAACTGCAGAAGCAGTTAAAGGCGCTGACATCGTTATGGTATTGATTCCTGACGAATTACAAGCAGACGTATATGCACAAGATATCGCTCCTAACTTGAAACAAGGCGCATATTTGGCATTTGCTCACGGCTTCAACATTCACTTTGGTAAAATCGTACCTCGTGAAGACATCAACGTATTCATGGTAGCTCCTAAAGGCCCTGGTCATTTAGTACGTCGTACATACCAAGAAGGCTCCGGCGTTCCTTGCTTGTACGCAGTAGAAAAAGACCCATCTGGCGATACTGAAGAAGTTGCATTAGCATGGGCTTCTGGTATCGGTGGTGGCCGTTCCGGTATCTTGGAAACTAACTTCAAATCTGAAACTGAAACTGACCTCTTCGGTGAACAAGCTGTATTGTGCGGCGGTGTTACTGAATTGATCAAAACTGGTTTCGAAGTATTAACAGAAGCTGGTTATGAACCTGTAAACGCTTACTTCGAATGCTTGCATGAAATGAAATTGATCGTAGACCTTATCTACGAAGGTGGCTTCCAAAAAATGCGCCACTCCATTTCCAACACTGCTGAATATGGTGACTACCATGCAGGTCCTCGCGTAATTACTGCAGATACTAAAAAAGCTATGGAACAAATCTTGGCTGATATCCAATCTGGTAAATTCGCTGACGAATTCTTGGCTGATTCCAAAAATGGTCAAAAATTCCTTAAAGAACATCGTGAAGCAGCTGCAAACCATCCAATCGAACCAGTTGGTGCAGAACTTCGCAACTTGATGAGCTGGTTGAAATAAGAGATTACTGTAGTAATTTCTTGATAAGCATAAGCTTACTGAAAGCGACCCCATTTGGGGTCGTTTTTTATTGAGTAATACTAGTACGTATGATATAGTTAACGTAGAGTCAGTGTAGTATATTTTGGTATAAGGAGAGATACTATGAGTTCTACAACTATTATTATCATCGTAGCGGTTGCAGTCATTTGGGCCATTTTGTTTGCCGTATTTATGAAGTTCAATAAAAAACGACAAGCCGGTGAACAACAATTTGTACAAGAGAATGCTAATAAAGCGATTCTTCATATTTATGGTAAATCTGTAAAGGTTGATGGTAAGGACCTTTCTACTATTGATCATAAAACTGGTCAATATGGTCAAGTCATTGTGGCAGTAACACCAGGAGAACATACCATTGAATCCGTATATTACACAACGGATAATGTGGGTACTAAAACAAAGAATATTGAAACACAGCCTGTTACCATCACAATTCCAGTACAAGCAGGTAATGAATATAATGCGGCTATGTATTTCTATTCCGCAGAACAACGTAAGGCCTATTATAAAGGTGACGTTGATGATGCTATTTTAGAAGTTGAACTAGAATTAGAATCTGGTTTTACAGCGAATACCCATGCTTATATCATCGTGTACCGTGAATGTAAATAAATTAGTATAGTAACTGTTTAATAGAGCTATCATTGTGGTAGCTCTATTTTTTATAAATCGTTGTTGGTTATTATCATATTTATTTGTGATATAATAAAGAATAATATATGAAAGGAGAACGATATGGATTTTTACACTTTGGCCTATGTTGAAAGTCAGGCTGTGACAGGCCAAACATGGGGCTTTATCGTTTTTGTTGCCATTCTTTTAGCATTGCTCGTTCTAGGTGTACAGGTATTGCGAAATGGTTTTACTAATCGCTATCGGGATTTATTGGTTATTTTGTCTTTAATTGTAGTATTTTTCTTAGGCCTTGAGTATCAAGAGTATAATCGAATGAAAACATATTCTGAAGACTCCTCTCGTATGGCTCAATTTTTACATTCTTTTAGTGCTGATCGTTCTGTACCAAGTGAGCAATTAGCGGTTAACTCCTTAAAAATTCGCAATGGTATGATTTTAAAGGTAAGCGATGATTATTATGAGGTTCAGTTTAATCCAGAATTTACAACCTATACAATTACTCGTGTGTATAAGATGAGCCCAACAGATCGTATTCATGATAAAGCGGACGTATTACCATAAGGAGGAACGTAAATGACAGAAGCTATGGCCGTCTATGGGATGGTCTTTGCCAAACTCGCCATCGGTCTCTTGGCGATTATCTTACAAATCAACTTAATGGGGAAGGGCAACTTAGCGCCAACCTCTGCTTTGGACCAATTACAAAACTATGTACTTGGTGGTATTATCGGTGCCATTATTTACAATGACCAAATCGGTATTTTACAGTTTATGTTAGTCCTCATTTTATGGACTATACTTGTAATGACGCTTAAGTTCTTAAAAGGAAATCTCCGATTCTTTAAAACTATTTTGGATGGACATCCTGTAATTGTTATTGAAAAAGGTCATATCTTAACAGAAGAATGTATGCGTTATGGCATTCAAGCGGCGGAGCTTAAGTTAAAGCTTCGTACAGCAGGTGTTCAATATGTTACGGATGTTAAGCGTGCTGTATTGGAGCAAAATGGTCAGCTCAGCGTAGTTCAATTTAGTGATGAGAATATTAAATTTGACCTTATTGATGATGGTCAAATTAACCATTTTACATTAGATGTAATTGAAAAAGAAGAAGAGTGGCTTGAAGCAGAGGTTGAAAAGCAAGGGTATAAAATAAAAGATGTATATATTGCTGAATACAAAGATGGTGAGGTAGTCATCTATCCGTATGAAAGAAAACATCGTCCTCAAATTGTAAGTGCTTTAAAAACTAAAACTATTTCTACTAAAAATACATTGAAATCTAAATTTTAAAATCTAATATGTAGTATTTTTAAGCCCACTATTCATAGTGGGCTTATATAGAAAGGGAACTAGTGAATCGTAAAGATTTAATTGATCGATTACAAGAATTATATAAAGACGAAGATAGTCGGGTTACTGTAAACCCTCATGCAGGGCAAAAGGTAGCAATCGTCTATCCCAATACATATTTTGTAGGCATGAGTAATCTTGGTCTGCACATTATTTATGAGGAAATCAACTTACGCAATGATAGCGTATGTGAACGCATTTTCTTGCCTGAGAAGAAAGAATTAGAAGCATACGATAAGACTAAGACACCGTTGATGAGTGTTGAAACACAGAGGCCTATGCATCAATTTGATGTGGTGGCCTTTGACGTGACCTTTGAAATGGACTATTTCCATATTCCGTTGATGTTACGTCATGGACGCGTACCTATTATGGGGAAAGACCGCACCGAATTTGATCCTATCGTTATTGCCGGTGGCCCATGTGCTACCTTTAATCCAGAGCCTTTTGCGGACTTTATCGATGCTTTCATCATCGGTGAAGGGGAAGGTATCGTTAGTCGCGTTCTAGATATCATTCGCGATGGCAAAATGGAGGGTCTAGATCGACATGCTATTTTGCGTCAATTAGCGAATATATCTGGCGTGTATGTACCATCCTTATACGTGCCAATTTACAGTGACGACGGCGAATTTAAAGGTTACCATATTGCTGAAGGTGCACCAACAACGATTAAACGCCACTTTGAAATGCTCACTAGTGGTGGCGAAACCGTAGTAGCAACAAACTATACAGAATTTGGCGCTATGTACATCATCGAGGTTGCACGTGGTTGTGGACGGCATTGTCGATTCTGTATGGCCGGCTATTGTTTCCGTGTACCGCGCGTACGACCGTTAGAAATATTAAAAGAAGGCGTAGATAGAGCAGAGAAATTAGGTAAAAAGGTAGGCCTTATGGGGGCCGCTATTTCTGATTATCCAGAGGTAGATGAGTTAGTTAATTACATTCGTTCTAAAGATATGCGCTACTCTTGTGCGTCCTTGCGGGCGGACTCCTTAACGCAAGCCGTTGTAGATGGCTTGGCAGATAGTGGGCAAAAGACGATTACCATTGCGCCAGAAACGGGCAGTGAACGATTGCGGCGCGTCATCAATAAGGGCATTAGCGAAGAGCATTTACAAAATGCGGCCACTTTATCAGCTAAGTCTGGTATCCAACATATGCGACTCTACATTATGATTGGGTTGCCAACGGAAACTGACGAGGATATTGAAGCAATTGTAGGTCTGGCAGAACGGACGCAAGCCCATATGGCAGAGGTAGGCTGTAAAGGTCGTTTAACGCTCAGTATCAATCCATTTATTCCGAAGCCTTTTACACCATTCCAATGGATGGCTATGGATAATCAAAAAACGGTAGAGAAAAAACTTCAATATATTAAAAAAGCATTGCAAAAGAATCGTCGTATCGAGGTGCTCGTTGAATCACCTAAAGAGGCATATATCCAAGGTATACTAGCTCGTGGTGATCGCCGTCTTGGCGCTGTTCTTGCGGCATGTGCAGCAGATCGTGGCAGTAAGTCCTTCAAGGCTGAAATGAAGGCAGCAGGCCTAGATATGGACGAGATGAACTATCGTGAACGAAGCTTTGATGAATTCTTACCATGGAGTCACCTCGACATGGGGATGGACGATGGATATCTTGAAATGGAATGGAAACGCTCTGTGGATGAAGCGTATACACCGCCATGTGTACAAGGCTGTAAGCGATGTGGTGTATGTAAATAGGAGGCACTTATGAATCAATCTGTAAAACGTATAGATGTTAAAGGACCTCATGGTACTTGGTCTTATGAAACTCCTAATTGGGCAGATTGTTTTCCTATTACAATAGGTGATACATACCGTCATGGTGGTGTATCTCAAGAGCCCTATGAATCACTAAATTTAGCATTTCACGTAGGGGATGAGCCTAAGTATGTTCGTGAAAACCGTGCTATTATTGCTGAATATTTAGGTGTTGAACCAGAGCGAATCTCTTGTGGTAATCAAGTACATGGTTTAAATGCTGTAGAAATCACAGAAAATCTCGTTGGTGCTGGAGCCTTTGGAGAGGATACAGCCATAGCCGATTGTGATGCTATATTTACAAAATTACCGAATGTACCGCTTTTTTTATTTACTGCTGATTGTGTAGCTGTAGGTATTTATGATGCTAAGCATCACGCTATCGCTACGGTACATGCAGGCTGGCGCGGAGCGATAGGACATTTGCCAGTTCTTACTATTGAGGCTATGAACGAGGCTTATGGTACGGAGTTCAAAGATTGTTATATCTATCTTGGACCTAGCATTGGGCCAGAATCCTTTGAAGTCGATGTAGAGTTAGGGAAACGTTTTGAATTAGCTTGGCATGGTATGACCGACCGTAGTGTAGCTGATGTTGTAAACTATCCAGGTGATAAACTAGATAAAGCCTATATCAACTTATGGAACTTTATCGCCGAAGGACTTATGGTGAATGGTGTGCCTAAAGAAAATATCGCTATTGGCGGTACCGATACAGTAACAGATAGAGATTGTTATTCCTATCGTCGGGAATCTGCTAAAACAGGTCGCATGGCTTTATTTAGTATGCTACAAGAACGGTAGTATATACATACATAGATTTATAGGCTTTATAAGACCTAAATGATGTACAATCAATAATAAATACTATATAATAGAATAGTCTATACAAATATATTTTATGGTTTTTAAATATAGATTGAAGGGGAATCACATGATTGAAGAATCCCTACACGCTATACAGCAGCGCATGGCAGATGCTATGGCGCGCGTTGGTCGCGTAGATACAGCATTATTAGTAGCTGTTACTAAGAACCACCCTGTATCAGCGGTGGAAGAGGTCGCACGTCTCGGTGTTACTCATGTGGGGGAAAATCGAGTACAAGAGGCTAAAGAAAAACAGCTTACCTATAAAGGTCCACAATTGACATGGCATTTGATTGGTCATTTACAGGTCAATAAGGTGCGTCAAGCGGTGCCTATGTTTGATTTAATTCATTCTGTAGACAGCCGTAAATTATTAGATGAAATCGAAAAGGTTGCAGCCAAGCACGATAAGGTGCAAGATGTGTTATTGCAAGTTAATGTAGCTCGTGAAGCATCTAAAACAGGCATGACCGTTGAAGAGTTTCCAGAAATACGAGACTATGCAAAGACATTACCTCATGTCCGTGTTCGGGGCTTAATGTGTATGGCACCATTTTTCGATGATCCAGAGGAAGCACGTCCAATCTTCCGCGTAGCAAACGCCTTGTATGAGGATATGAAGGGCTACTTTGAAGAAGGGCAGATTCAATATTTATCTATGGGGATGACTCACGACTTTGAAGTCGCTTTAGAAGAAGGGGCTAACATCGTTCGTGTAGGCACAGCAATTTTTGGGGAACGTGTGTATTATTAAGGCTCGGGTTGCCTAGTAATCGGTAGCGTTATGTATTAGGAGGAAATCCAAATGGCATTGGGAGATTATTTAGACAAAGCAAAAAACTTATTCTTAGGCAAAAATGATGATGACTATGAATATGATGATTATGACTATGAAGATGAAGAGGAATACGAAGCGGAACCTACACCAGTAGCTCCAGTAGCTCCAGTATCCGGCGCATCTGAATTTCATCCACGCAAGGTAGGAGGCCAATCTACGATGACACAACGTCCAACAGCTATGAAAGTAGTTGTAATTGAACCAAAAGTATTTGAAGATTCTGAAAATATTACACATCAATTACGCGACATGCGTCCTGTATTGATTAACTTTGAAAATACAGATCCTCATGAAGCAGCACGTATTGTGGACTTCGTATCTGGTGCGACTTTTGCATTGGATGGTAAATTGGAAAAGGTGGGTAAGGACATTTTCATGTGCGTACCTGTAAATATTTCCATTGATTATTCTGATAATGAAAGTAACAAAACTGAGCAAAACGAATACGCTTGGGAAAACAAATAATTTCTCTATAAACGGTGGTGACAACGATGTTAGGTAAAACCTTATTTATCGGCGTTGGCTCAATGGGTGGCGCTCTATTGCGCGGTGCATTACAGCATGGCGTGTTGAAAGCAAGTGATACGCACATTCTAGTACGTCGCGAAGAACAATGTAAGGCTCTTACAGAGGAGCTCGGTGTAGTAGGTTTTACGACTATGCCTAATGTGCATGAGTACAATACTATTCTCTTGGCCGTAAAACCACAAGTGTTACCATCTGTATTAGAGACGTTAAAAGAAGTACCTTATGGGACTGTTATGATTTCCGTTGCTGCAGGTATCACCTTAGATACTCTAGATGCAGCAATTCCGCAAGCTAACTGGTTTAGAGCTATGCCAAATACACCGGCTTCTATCGGTGCAGGCATGACGGCCCTTGCCGGGGATGATGTACATACAGATCTTGGTCGTGATGTTCAAGCCTTGTTTGAGGCTGTTGGCGAAGTGGCCGTGGTAAGCGAAGCTGATTTAGATCGCTTAGGCGCACTATCTGGTGCAGGTCCTGGCTATATGTTCGTCATTCTTGATGCGTTAGCTGATGCGGGCGTTCGCATCGGATTGCCTCGTCACTTAGCAATCAAGGCTGCGGCTCAAACGATGTATGGTGCAGGCAAGATGGCTCTTGAAAGTGGCAATCATCCAGCAGTACTACGAGATCAAGTAACAAGTCCAGGTGGCACGACCATTGCCGGTATTGGTGCCATGGAAAAAGGTGGACTTCGCAGTGCTCTCCAAGACGGCGTAGTAGCATGTCTTGCTCGGTCGAATGAATTGGGGAAATAATTTTGGCAGATACTAGTAAATTAATACGATATTTTGAAGCCAGTGGCAGCGGTGAGGAAGCTCGCCGCATGCTTGACCTGGCTGAGCAGGTTGTAAAAGGTCGCCCTTATCGCGTGGCGGACTTTACGAGCCCTGCAGGCCTTGTCATTGCAGACGCAATCAAGGCTAACTACCCACAGCTTATCGTTAAGACCGATGGTGGCTATGAAGGGGCGGAACGTATACGTATCGCTTTTGTAGATAGCGACTTTAACGGTACTGTGGACATGGGCATTCGCGCCCTTAAGGTAAATTGGGACCCACGGTTCCGATTGCTTACCCATCGCGATGTGCTAGGCTCCTTGATGGGCCTTGGCATTGATCGCTCCAAATTTGGGGACGTTATCGTTCAACAAGGGGGCGCTCAAATTATGGTGGATGAAAGCGTAGCAGACTTTGTGATTCAAAACTTTACAAAAATCGCTATGGTTTCCGTATCTGTAGAGGCTATTGAGCTATCAGATATTGCACCAAAAGAAGAAAAAATTAAAGAAGTCCGCACTACAGTTGCTTCTTTGCGCTTAGATGCGGTGGCAAGTTCTGGTTTTAGCGTGTCTCGTACTAAATTGGTAAGCGCTATAAATGCAGGATTATTGCAAGTAAACTGGCAACCAGCTAAGGGGGCATCCCAAGAAGTTAAAGAAGGGGATGTGATTTCTATGCGTGGTCGTGGCCGAATGAAGGTAGAAGCCATTACAGGTACATCTCGTAAGGGGCGTATCGGCGTATATCTGAAACGATTCATGTAGGCAATTGAAAATCGGCTTGACCATCAAGCCGATTTTTTTATATATAGTAGGACAGCCATGGTATCCATAACATTTCAACCTATAACAGAAGATACAATCCTATTCGTAGGCGGCGGGGAGGTCGCAGAGCGACGAATACAGCTCTTTATTGATGAGCCGTGCAACATTGTCGTAATTGCTCCCACTGTAACAGATAGGATTTGCCAATGGGCAAAGGATAATCGTATCACGTGGTACGACCGTGCTTTCACAATGGACGATGAACACCACATTATAACGAGCAGTTTGTTCTTTATCTGCACAGATAATAGCAAATTAAACGATACGTTGTATGAGATGGGGAAAAAACACCGCGTATGGACTAATCGCAGTGACGCCCCTAGGGCGTGCAGATTTACTGTACCTTCATCCCTTGAACTGGGCGATCTTCACATCGCTATTAGCGCTAATAACGTAGGACCTCGTATCAATCGCCTCGTGCGGCAAGATATGATGAATCGTTATGGTCAGTTGCAAAAGGCTATGCCTAGACTTAAAATATTTAGAGAAGAAGTAAAGTTACTACTTCCTACCCCAGAGGCTCGACAGAAATTTTGGCGAAACCATCTGACAGTAGAAACTTTTGAAGCCATTCTCAAGGGAGAGTGGAGGACTATAGAGGAGAAACTTGCCCATGAAATTAGTGGTATTAGGTCTAAATCATAGAAGTGCCGCTGTTGAGGTGCGTGAACGTTTCTCGTTTGATAAGGACGAGGTTGCTTCAGCACTAAACCGCCTCTATGAATTCGACTGTGTAGCAGAATGCGTTATATTGTCTACATGCAATAGAACTGAAATCTATGCGGCCTTAGAAGGTGTAGAGTTCCCTAAAGAATATATGCTGGCTGTGTTAAAGGATTTAAAAGGTGCCGACCATATCGATGAAGATGCCTTTTTCTTCTATGAAGAGCGCGATTGCATTGAACATCTATTCCGTGTATCTGCAAGTCTTGATTCCCTTGTATTGGGGGAAGGTCAAATTTTGAGCCAATTAAAAGGGGCTTATATTCAGGCTTATAGCGCAGGTTGTACAGGCACAATTTTTAATATCTTATTCCAACGCGCTATTAGTGTTGGTAAAAAGGTACGGACGAACACAGGTATTGCTAATACGCCTGTATCCGTTAGCTACACTGCTGTTAACCTTGCGGAGGACAGCCTAGATAAACCATTATCTGAAGCGACGGTACTCATCTTAGGTGCTGGTACCATGAGTGAGTTGACCGCAACGCACTTACAAGCAAAGGGCGTAAAAACGATTTTTGTATCCAATAGAACCTTTACCAAGGCAGAGGCTTTAGCAGAGCGATTTAATGGTAAAGCTGTTAAGCTCGATAACTTTGTAGATTACGCTAAAGATGCGGATATCCTCATCACATCTACAGGGGCGCCGCACTATATTATTACTGAACGTGAAGCAAAGAAAATTACCTCTCTTCGCAAAGGTGAGCCAATCGTTATGATTGATATTGCGGTACCACGCGATATTGATCCCGGCGTAGCAGATATGGAAGGTATTTACCTGTTTAATATCGACGCTCTTGAAAGTGTAGTTGAAGAAAATAAGGCACAGCGCGAAGAGGAAGCTCGTCGTGCAGAGCCTATCATTCACGATGCTATTGAAGAGTTATTAGATAAATTGAGCTATTTGACTGTGCGTCCTATGATGGCATTGCTCACAGAAAAAGCAGAACGCATTCGCCGTCGTGAGTTACATCGCGCATTAGCGAAATTGCCTGATATTTCTGATAAGGAGCGCCGTATTATGGACTCAATGAGTCGCATGATCATCCGCAAAATGTTACGTGAACCGATGATTCACTTTAACGAAATCGCTGGTACAGAGGAAGAAGGTTTGTACTGGGATTTATTCAAAGATATGTTTAATCTTGAGAAAGAAGGGTAAGGCTATGAGAGACCATATTCGAATCGGCACGCGAAAAAGTGCCCTTGCCCTATGGCAGGCTGAACATATTAGTGCAGAGTTACAACGTCTGTACCCAAACATTACGGTCGAGCTAGTTCACTTTAATACAAAAGGGGATCGTATCTTGGAAAAACCACTGGCTCAAGTTAGATCGGAA
>NZ_UQYC01000022.1 GCF_900545205.1 uncultured Veillonella sp.
GAGATGGGGCAGGGATGGTTTGACGAGCTGTTGTATGTTCATCTTCGAATTGTTTTACGAATTTAAAATGTTCTACGAATGGGTGATTAGTACCTGTAATTTTACCTGTAAGTGCAAGAGAACCTGGTGCTGTTTCTTGACCGTGGAATTTGTAACCATGTTCAAGTTCAATTTCTTTTACACCATTGAATCCCCACATGAAATCTAGGTGCCAATAGGCACGGCGGAATTCACCGTCAGTAATAACAGGAAGTCCTGCAGCTTTTTGTTTTTGAATGAGGTCTGTAATGAGACGATCTTCTACAGCTGTTAGTTCTTCCTTAGTAATATTTCCTTTTGTAAAAGCTTCACGAGCTTCTTTTAATTCAGCTGGGCGTAGGAAAGAACCTACAATATCAAAATGGAATGGTGCTAATTGTTTGGACATATATAATCCTCCTTATATTAAACGGTATAACCGATAGATTCGATAGGTTTATTATAACTAAGGATGAGTATATATAAAAATATCAATATATTGATGTTGTATATAGCTTTTAGCTATATCTGTGCATTATTTTATGGATTTAGTTATATCAAAATATGATGTTAATTTATAGTATCTACTCTGTTGTACAGTACTGAATGCGTTGGAAAGGGTTAATTTATAGTGTTGAGTTTTATGGATATGCAAAAAAGCACTCCAAATAGGAGTGCTTTTACTTGCAGTTAAACTATTATGAAGAGTCATTTAAACTATCATCAAATATAATACGATATTATTCCTTTGTTTTAGGTAATTTAATGTGTTTACCATAGTTACCTACATATTGTTCTAACGCTTGGATATATTCTTGCCCTAAACGGCTACGATGCATTTTGTTATTTGTAATGTAACCGATATGCATTAAACCTTCCTCTGCAAGAGGCACAGAAATGATATTTTCACCGTTTACTTCCTCATCTATTACGCCACTAGATACGGTATATCCATCTAGACCAAGCAATAAACTGAAGAGGGAAGCCCGATCGCGTACCCTAATATGTTTTGGACGGACAACGGTACTAAAAATCTCTTCAGAGAAATAGAAGGAATTGTGATCGCCTTGTTCGAAAGAAATATAAGGATATTCCTCAAGTTCATCCATAGATACTACATCCTTATTTGCTAATGGATGATTTTTGCCAATAAAAATATGAGGATGAGCAGTAAATAATTCTGTAAAGGTTAATTCATTAGTGTGAATCAATTTTTCTAATACAGGGCGATTGAAATCATTATAATAGAGTAAACCGATTTCGCTCTTCATATGAGCTACGTCATCGATGATTTCATAGGTTTGTGTTTCACGTAAGGATACATCGTATTGATCGATGCCTGCACCTTTTAAAAGTTCTACAAAGGCGTTAACTGCAAAGGAGTAATGTTGTGTAGAAACAGAGAATTGTTTTTTACCACCGCTTTGGCTTTTATATTGCTCCTCTAAAAGTGCAGCTTGCTCTAGTACTTGGCGCGCATAGCCAAGGAAGCGCTCTCCCTCTTTAGAAACAGTAATACCTTTATTGGTGCGATCAAAAATGGTAATGCCCATTTCCTTTTCTAATTCTTTAATAGCCTTTGTAAGGCTAGGTTGAGATACAAACAATCTCTTGGCAGCTTCACTAATACTGCCTATATTTGCAATTGTTGTGACATACTTTAGTTGTTGTAAGGTCATAATGGCCTCCTTTTATATATTACACTATTTATACTACTCGATTATAAGTATTTAAGCAATGTTATATATGTGTTACAATGTACTAATAGAATAAAGGAGGACCTATGATCAAACAAGTCATCGTGGTAGAAGGAAAATCTGATATACAACGCATTGCTCAAGCTATAGAGGCTGACTGCATAGCAACTGAAGGCTTTACTCTTCGAAAAGGCGTTATTGATATGATACGCGTAGCCTATGAAAAAAGAGGTATTATCATATTAACAGATCCTGATACAGCAGGGGAAAGAATTCGTCGTGTATTAACAAAAAAATTCCCTAATGCTCAGCATGCTTTTGTTCCTCGTGATGAAGCTTTTGCGAATGATGATATTGGCATAGAACAAGCATCGCCTGAATCCATTAGAAAGGCACTATCTACTTTACATGTAGAATCTTTGGAATCATCCAACGAATTTTCTATGGTGGATCTAGTTCGTCATGGACTTTCAGGTATGCCAGATAGTGCTTCTCGCCGTGCGATTATTGGTGCTAAGTTAGGTATTGGTTATGGCAATGGCAAGCAGTTCTTATACCGCTTAAATCATTATGGTATAACTCGAGATGCTTTTGAAGAGGCTGTGAATAGTTAAAATAGGAGTTAAGATGTTAGAATCAGTAATTGCAAGCCCTGAGGTAGTGCATTATATATGTAAACGCTTCGATATTAAAATGAGCAAGAAATTAGGGCAGAACTTTCTTATTAAACGCGGCATTGTTGATGAAATAGTACATGCTGCAGAATTGACACCAGGTGAACCTGTACTAGAGGTAGGTCCTGGCATCGGTACATTGACACAGGGGTTAGCACAAAGTGGGGCAGATGTAACGGCCATTGAACTAGACCGACGTTTATTAGAGGTCCTAGACACTACTTTGGCCTCCTATGATAATGTACGTATTATTCATGGCGATGTGTTGAAGCTTGATGTACCATCCATCATGAATCATAAACCATTTAAGGTGGTTGCCAATTTACCGTACTATATTACAACACCTATTATTATGTCTCTATTAGAAAGTAAATTACCAATTGAGCGCCTCGTTGTAATGGTACAAAAGGAAGTTGCCTTGCGAATGGTAGCTAAGCCAGGTACAAAGGATTATGGTGCATTATCTGTAGCGGTACAATATTATACTGAACCGGATATTGTGCTTGATGTACCACCTAAATCTTTCTTGCCAGCTCCAGCGGTGACGAGTTCTGTCATTCGCTGCGTATTACGAGATAAACCACCTGTTGATGTGATTGATGAGAAACTATTCTTCCGAGTTGTGAAAGCTGGTTTTGCGCAACGACGTAAAACATTTTCCAATACGATGAAAACTACGGGATTATCAAAAGATCGAATCGAAGAGCTGTTAGCAAAAGCGAATATCGATGGTCAACGAAGAGGGGAAACATTTACCCTTCAAGAATTTGCCGATGTAGCCAATGCATGGGCTTCTTTAATTAAATAGTATAATGTAAAAAGAGCTTATTAGATTGATAATATCATTCTAATAAGCTCTTTTGTATTAATAAGCTCTTTTTATGCTAATAAGTATTTTGCATAAAAAAGGACCCGAATGGGTCCTTTTTGTTTAGTAAAGAATGCCAGCCATCGTTGTAATGAGGAAAGCATTTGCAAAGTCGATTAAGAATGCACCTACCAAGGAAACTACGAGCCATGCACGAGGGGATGGACCGTGTTTGCCCGCCAAGGATAACATGTTAACTAACGCATTTGGTGTAGCACCTAAACCGAAGCCGATGGCACCAGCGCCGAGCATAACAGCATCGTAGTTGCGACCAAAGATGAAGTAGATAAGGTATGCAAATACACAGATAAGTGCCATTTGCGCTACTAAAATAGTAATCAATGGTAATGCAAGATCGATTAATTGAACTAGTTTCAAGCTGTTAATAGCCATTGTTACGAATAAGGACAATGCTACGTTAGATACTGCATCGAGTGCTGCATCGTTGATTTTGTAAGCTTTAGTGAAGTCACCAAAGTTACGAATTACAGCAGCACAAATCATTGCGCCGATGTATGCAGGTAGTGGAGTAAGGATGGATAAACCAGCACTTACGATAGTACCGATACCTAAAGCGAGACCAATCCACATACAGATTGTTAAAAGGTCTTGAGCATCGAATTGTTTGCCACCGCTTTCAACGCGATCTTCGATCATGTCGATGCCTTCATCTTCCATTAACTCAGGATTTTCGTATGGTGTTTTAACTTTGTGCATTTTAATAATGCGTTCGCCTACAGGAGCACCTAGGATTGTACCAGCAACCATACCGAATGTTGCTGCTGCAACTGCAGCAGATGCTGTACCAGGGATACCAAGTAATTGTTCGTAGTATGGACCAAAGGCACCAGCCGTACCAAGACCACCGATCATAGATACGGAGCCAGCCATAATACCGATGATTGGTTCAATGCCTAAAGCTTTAGCAATCATAATACCTGCAGTATTTTGAACAACAATCCACACTGCACAAGCTAGGAAGAAGAAGATAATGAAAATGCCGCCTTTTTTGAGGACTTTCAAGGAAGCCATTAAACCAATAGTGGTAAAGAAAGCGAGCATTAAGAATGTTTGTAGGGAGCCTTCGAAGGTAATGTTCAAAATCTTGTAGTAAGAAAGAATAGCAGTTAAAAACGCAAAAGGCAAAGCCCCTACAGCTGGTGCAGGCATACACATACGTTGTAAGAACTTGGAATGTTTGTTAATCCAAGTACCTATGAATAACGTGATTACAGCAAGGCCTACAGTTTGGATCATGGACAGTTTTAAAGTCCATACATCGTTGACTAAAGCTAAGTCAATAAGTGGCATAAAATCACTCCTTTAAAATAAAAAATAAAACTATATTTTATGGTATCATGAATGGTCGAAAAAGACTATAGAATATATAAGGTATAATAATTATATATTATTTATTTTCAACACTCACAACAACATTAAAACCATTTAGTTATTATATATCTATATTGGATATATATCTTTTATAATACATTTATATTATATACAAAAATACGGAAAAGTAATAGTATAAATCACTTCTTTACATAATCATACTATATGTATTCGACTAAATTCTGTGATATTCCTGCCTATTATAAAAAAATAAACTGGAATATATTTCCAATTTTTATATATTGAGAAATATATTCCAGTTAATAACAGGAAAGCGTTTCTATAGTTCGTGATGAAGTTTTGGAGTGGTTAAGAATGTAACATCAGGATTACGTTCCTGAACCCAACCCATTTGCCACTCATTGGAAATGAGGACTACGGTGCGATCTCGATTATCCTTAACAATCATCGCATTATCTACACCTTTTAAAGAAGCGATATCTACTTCACCATCAATCCAACGAGCAACACTGTATGGTAATGTATTATTTAATAAATCAACACCATATTCATTTTTTAAACGGTATTCCAGAACCTCGAATTGAAGCATACCTACAGCGCCGACTACGAAGGAATCAAGAGCACCTGGTTGTTCAAAGATTTGAACAGCGCCTTCTTGGGCTAATTGTGTCATCCCTTTTTGGAACTGCTTACGCTTCATAGTATCTTTTGGCGATACGCGAGCAAAGAACTCTGGTGGGAATACAGGGAAGTCACCAAAGGTTACCTTGTGTTTTTGAGCACACAGTGTATCACCTACACCCATTGTACCAGCGTCAAAGACACCGATAATATCTCCTGGATATGCATCCTCTACGATGGTACGTTCTGTAGCCAAAAACTGTTGAGGCTGAGATAGACGAATCGTTTTATTAGATTGGCGATGCAATACGGACATGCCCTTTTCGAACTTACCAGAACAGATACGCATAAATACGATACGGTCATGGTGGTTAGGGTCCATATTCGCTTGGATTTTAAATACTAAGGCAGAGAAGTCTTCGCTTGTAGGTTGGACCATTTCTTCCACAGCTTGGCGTGGAGCAGGAGATGGAGCAAGTTCTAAGAATTTCTCTAAGAATGGTTTTACCCCAAAGTTAGTCATTGCAGAGCCGAAGAACATAGGAGTTAATTCACCAGCACGAACCTTGTCAAAATCGAATGGGTCGCCTGCAACATCTAATAATTCAATATCATCAAGTAATGCTTGGTATACATCATCACCTAATAATTCTTTCATACGAGGGTCAGTCAAAGCTCCTTTTTCAGAGGCTAACTTTTCTTGACCATGTGTTTCATCTTTTGCGAAAAGCTCGATAGTTTCATGTTCTCTATCGTATACGCCTTTGTATTCGCCGTTTATACCAATTGGCCAGTTCATAGGGCATGTACGAATGCCAAGAACATTTTCGATTTCTTCCATCAAATCAAATGGACTACGACCGAAATGGTCAATTTTATTTACAAATGTAAAGATAGGAATACCGCGTTCTTTAGATACAGCAAATAGTTTTTTTGTTTGTGCTTCTACGCCTTTTGCTACGTCAATCAACATGACAGCACTATCTGCAGCCATTAAGGTACGATATGTATCTTCAGAAAAGTCCTGGTGACCAGGGGTGTCTAGGATATTGACACGACAACCATCATAGTCAAATTGCAACACAGAACTTGTTACGGAGATACCACGTTGCTTTTCGATTTCCATCCAGTCAGATACGGCGTGTTTTGCTGTTTTACGAGATTTAACGGACCCCGCTAAGTGGATAGCACCACCATATAAAAGTAATTTTTCTGTTAATGTAGTTTTACCCGCATCCGGGTGAGATATGATAGCAAACGTACGACGACGTTGCACTTCTTCTAAAAATGTCATAGTTCACCTCTATTGTTTCGTTTGTAAAAGCCTTGTCTTATTATATAACTTTTACATCATTCATATCTTTAAAATTATACATGATTTTGGTAGTTATGACCACTAAATTGTAGTATAATGAGATTTCAAAGAGCGGCTTAGGGGAATAGCCGTTATTTTATGTTAAGGAGGGGACCATGCGGTTATTTATTGCGGAAAAGCCATCCATGGCTCGCGAAATTAGTAAATGCTTGCCGGAAAATAAGAATATCCAAAAACGGAATGGCTACTTTATCCAAGGTGATGATGTGGTGACATGGGTTGTAGGTCACGTATTACATCAAGCAGAACCTGGTGATTACGATGATAAATATGTTCGCTGGCGCCCTCAAGATTTACCTATTGTGCCTGATGAATGGAAATTATTGGTTACGGATAGTAGTCGTCAACAGTTTGAAACGGTGAAAGACCTTATCGGTAAAGCTGACACTATCGTTAACGCCGGTGACCCGGATAGGGAAGGACAATTATTAGTTGATGAGGTTTTATATTATGTAGGAAATACAAAACCTGTACAGCGTATTTTATTAAATGCATTGGACGAAAAATCTGTTCGTGCAGCTCTTAGTGATTTGCGAGATAATAAAGACTTTCACAATTTATATCAATCTGCATTGGCTAGAGCGCGTGCAGACTGGCTTATTGGAATGAACCTATCTCGCGCATATACCTTATCTGAACGATATAAAGGTAATAAGGTAACATTACCTATAGGTCGTGTTAAGACTCCAACGTTAGCATTAGTAGTTCGTAGAGAACGTGAATTAGCCGCATTTAAACCGGTTGATTATTTTACACTAAAGGTTTTATATAATCATCCAAATGGTGTGTTTTGGGCTACGTGGCAACCTACAGATGAACAAAAGGGGCTTGATCCAGATGGTCGTCTCATAAATAAGGCTATTGCAGATGAATTGGTTGAGCGCTTGCAAGCTGGTCCAGATGGTATCATTAAGGCGGTTACAAAATCTAAAAAGAAAGATGTACAACGCTTACCATTATCCTTGTCATCTTTACAGGTATTGGCTGGTAAAGCATTCTCCTATGATCCGCAAACTGTACTTGATACAGCACAGAAATTATATGAGAAAAAGTTGACTACGTATCCTCGTTCTGATTGTGAATATTTACCACCAAATCAGTATGGTGATCGCAATGCTATCCTCAATAATTTGCAGAATGCTGGAGATGAAAGGTTAGCACAATGGGCTACAGATGCCGATCGTTCTATTAAGAGCCGCGCATGGAATGAAAAGAAAATTACCGCCCATCACGCAATTATTCCTACTACGGTAGCGTGTAATATAAATAGTTTGTCTCGTGAGGAGCGCAATATTTACTTCCTCATTAGTCAGGCTTATATTGCTCAATTCTATGGTGAGCACGTGTATGAACAAACTAAAATTGTAGTGGAACAATGTAAGGAAGAGTTTGTTGCTAATGGTCGTGTAGTTATAGACGAAGGATGGAAGTTGCTTTATAAACGACAAAAGTCTAAATCGATGACAGATAATGATGAACCTGATTTAACTGATGAACGTGGCGCAGAATCTGACTCTAAAAAAGAGGCTATTGAAGAAACGGATCATCTGCCGGCTGTTAAGAAAAATGATTCCGTTCTTTATACAGATTCCTCTGTAGAGGCGAAACAAACAAAACCACCATCTCGTTTTACACCATCTACATTGTTGCAAGCGATGAAGGAAATTCATAAATTTGTAAAAAACGAAGATTTGAAAAAACAGTTAAAGGCTGTGTCTGGTATAGGCACAGAGGCGACTCGTGCTAATATTATTGACGAACTCATCAGTCGTGGTTTTATGAAAACTTCGGGGAAGAAGCAAGTTCTATCACCTACGGAAACAGGCTATCTTTTAGTAGATGCATTGCCTGATGAATTGTTGTATCCTGATGAAACGGCAGTTTGGGAAGAACGTTTGGCCCTCATGAGTGAAGGGGAGGATACATTGGATTCCTTCTTATCTGATCAAGTTAAGTTTTTACAGTTATTGATTGATAAGCTTGGCTTTGATAAACAGGTAAACTCTGGTCAAATGATGCCAAATGTAGTTCGCACGATAACGAATCAAAATCGTAAACGACCTATGGATAATGAAAATGTAGACTTATCTACTTTGCCTATATGTCCGAAATGTAATAAGGGACGTCTGCAACAGCGTAATGGTAAATATGGTGCTTTTTTAGGTTGTACCAATTATCCAACTTGTAAACATACACAACCAATCGATGGAGAGACTTCAACTGGTGAAAGCAATATCACTCTATCTGAAGAAGAAAAGAAATATAAATGCCCACGATGTAAAGAAGGTTATTTTGTTAAACAAGAGGCGAGAGGCCGAATTAACTGGGTTTGTAGTAATCGATCTCAATGTAAGACACAATGTTCTGATGTAAATGGCATGCCAAGTATTTATGCGAACAAATAAAAAAGACGCGTACAGATTAATCTGTACGCGTCTTTAGTTTTATCTGCGTTTACCGCGACGTCCAGTTTGAGATGTAGAGGTACGGCGTTGGCGTGTGTTAGCACCTTTGTGGCCACGAGCTTTATGAGCTTTAGCCTTTGTAGATTGATAGGAACTCGTAATCTTAGGCTTGCCAGAAGATTTTGCACGTTTTGGAGCAGCACTTGCATTACCTTTAGTTTTAATTTGTCCATCTTTAGTATATTTAGTAAGCGTTGCTTGGATGGCGCGCTCAATACGTCGTAGCCAAGATTCATCCTGTGGCGTAGCAAATGTAACAGCTACACCAGAATTACCAGCACGACCAGTACGACCAATACGATGGATATAGTAATCTACGTCGCGTGGTACGTCATAGTTATAAACATGTGTAATGCCTTCAATATCGATACCGCGAGCTGCAATATCTGTTGCTACTAAGATTTGTGTCTTAGCTTTTGCAAAATCGCGTAATATTTGAGTGCGGCGACCTTGTGTTAAATCGCCATGCATTTCAGCAATATTTAGGCCTGCAGCAGTTAACTCATAGGATAAGCGAACTGCACCTTCACGTTTATTACAGAAAACAATGGCCAAGAATGGATTGTCTTCTTCAATCATTTTGACGAGGCGTTCTGTTTTTTCTTCTGGATTCATCATGTATACACGTTGATCAATAGATTCTAATGTAACATGCTTACCTTCTGCTGTTACAGAGACTGGTTTTGACATATAAGCTTTTGCAAGGTTTCTAATCTTATCTGGGATTGTTGCAGAAAATAGTAAAAGTTGTCTGTTAGCATCTGTTTGGCTGATGAGATTTTCAATATCTGGTAAGAACCCCATGTGGAGCATTTGATCGGCTTCATCGAGTACGACACGACGAATACAATCTAGGTGAAGTGAACCACGCTTAGCATGATCTAATAGACGGCCAGGCGTACCTAAGATAACTTGAGGGCGACGTCCTAATTGTTGTAGCTGTGCTTCAATCGTTTTGCCACCGATAAGAGGGAGGATATCCACATTTAAAATGGTACCTATTTTTTTTGCTTCGTCAGAAATTTGTTTCACTAGTTCTCGCGTAGGTGCAATGATAAGTACTTGTTCTTGATGCACATCTGTGTGCACCCGTTGAAGAATAGGTAATAAGAAGGCTAATGTTTTGCCTGTGCCTGTTTGTGCTTTTGCTATGACATCATTCCCTTTGAAAACTACAGGAATGGCTTGTTCTTGAATTGGAGTGGGCTCCTTGATACCTTGTTTTTGAAGGGCTTGAATGAGTTCATCGCAAACACCTAGAGATTTAAAAGATTTCATGGATCGTCCTTTCTATAATACATATTATATTAATTATACCTTATGCAGATAGGAGGGGCAAATAAATTGAATTGTTATAGCTAGACCACAGTAGTAGTGGGGGTGCGATAGACTATTTTAAATACATAGGTGTGAAATTATATTGAAGATTACAACTAGTTGATAATAAATCGATAAATAACGATGTGATGAATGTTTATGAGAATGGAAAATATTAAAATATAAATATTTAAAGAAATTTCAAAGTTATAAATGAGAATGATTAAATTATCAGTAATGATAATCTTAGTAGTATTTCTTATTTTCTGCCTGCACTATAAATTATGAGTAGATAGATAAATGCTATACTTAGTGGGGTTTGTTTTGAATAATCATAAATAAACTTTCATAGTTAATATGAGAAAAAAATATATATATGAGATAGAAAATAACCATAAAAATGATAATAATTGTTGAAATTAATGCTCGATTTGGTATAATATCTTAAGATATTAATACGCATTATTATTTGGTGTGTTTAATATGAGGTTGTTAGGTACAATAATTAGGAGGTGTCGTATGGCTATCAAAAAGTTAAAAGACATGAAACCAGGTGAGTCTGGTCTTATTGTTGCACTACATGGCAGTGGCAATGTTAAGCATCGTCTAATTGACATGGGTCTCGTACATGGTACAAAAATCCATGTTATGAAGTTTGCCCCTTTGGGTGATCCAGTGGAGATCAAAGTAAAAAACTTTGAATTAGCACTTCGTACAAGCGAAGCTGGCATGATTGATGTAGAGGTTCAATAGGAGGTTCACATGGCAGAAAAAGGGCAAATTCGTATTGCCTTAGCAGGTAACCCTAACTGTGGTAAAACGACAATGTTTAACAATATCACAGGGGCGAAGCAACACGTTGGTAACTATGCCGGCGTTACAGTAGAAAAAAAAGAAGGTTATACTAATTTTAATGGTCAAGAGCTATTATTTATTGACTTGCCAGGTACATATAGCTTAACAGCTCGTTCCTTGGATGAGTTAGTAGCTCGTAATGTTATCGTAAACGATAATCCAGATGTAATCGTAAACGTTCTTGATGCATCTAACTTGGAACGTAACTTGTATTTAGCGGCACAATTGTTGGAACTTGAAAAGCCAATGGTTATTGCTCTAAACATGTCTGACGTTGCTGAAGATATGGGCATTAAATACGACCTTAAAAAAATGGCTGAATTAACAGGTGCTACCATTGTTAGTACAGTAGGCCGTACAAATATTGGTACAAAAGAGTTGTTAGAAGCAACAATTAGCGTAGCTGCTTCTCAAAAAGCACCTGGTGTAACAGTTGACTATGGCGATTTACTAGAAGGCAAAATTGCTGAGCTTGTAGAAGAGCTTAAGAAATCTGGTACTGTTACATATCCACTTCGTTGGATTGCTATCAAGCTATTGGAAAAAGATGCTGATGTTATTGGTAAGGTTATGCGTTTTGATAATACAGAAGCTGTTATTCAAAAAGCTGAAGCTATTCGTGAGGAAATTAAAAATCAAGTTGATCTTGATATCGTATTCCAAGAATATCGTCACCGTTTTGCTGTAGAAGTATATAATACATGCTTAACACAAGCGCCAACAACATTGGAAACACGTTCTGATCGTTATGACAAAATTTTAACGCACCGTATTTGGGGTTTACCAATTTTTATGTTGGTTATGTGGTTATTGTTTAACTTCGTAAATACAGTTGGTGCTGTTCCACAAGGTTGGATTGAAGATGGCTTCACAGCATTGCAAGCATGGGTTGTAACTGCTATTCCAGAAGGTCAATTACAATCACTTATCTCTGATGGTATCATCGCCGGCGTAGGTGCGGTTCTTTCTTTCGTACCATTAATTCTATTATTATTCTTGGGCATCTCTTTCTTAGAAGATACTGGCTATATGGCGCGTGCGGCATTCGTTATTGACCGTGTAATGCGTGCATGTGGCTTGCATGGTAAATCCTTTATTCCATTGTTATTAGGCTTTGGTTGTTCCGTGCCATCCGTAATGGGCGCTCGTATCCTTGATAACTATAAGGATCGAATGGTGACTATCTTGATTACACCATTTATGAGCTGTTCCGCTCGTTTACCTGTATATACATTGTTTGCAGCAGCATTTTTCCCACCTGAATGGTCTGGTACTGTAGTATTTGGTGTATATGCATTAGGTATTGTGTTTGGTATCATCTTTGCTAAAGTTTTCCGCAAATATTTATTCTCTGGTGAAGCTGAACCATTCGTAATGGAATTACCTCCATATCACTTGCCTACCTTAAAAGCAACTTTGATGCATATGTTTGAACGCGGTATTTTGTACCTCAAAAAAGCTGGTACATTTATCATGGCTGCATCTATCTTAGTATGGTTCATTACAGCGTATCCAATGGATGTTGAATACTCCAAAGATTATGATGCATTGCATGATCAAGTAGCTCAAACATATGAAATGAAAGATGCAGAAACTTTGTCTCATTTTGGTATTACTACAGATGAACAAAAAGACCAAGTTAATGAAATCGTTAATAATATGAAATCTACCGTAGCAGATGCTACTTCAGCAGCAGAAAGTAATCAAGAACCTGCTCCTGAAGTTGCAGTAGAAGAAGATTCTGAAGCACCTGAACTATTTAATGATATTAAAGATGAAAATAAAGACTTGTTCCCTGCAGCATGGGCAATGTACAAAAACAGTGCTAACTTAGATGCAGAAAATCAAAAAATTGATGAAGAACAAAAATCTGAAAAATTAGAACAATCCTATGCTGCTATGTTTGGTAAAGCAATTAACCCAGTTCTTGAACCATTGGGCTTCGATTGGAAAATCGGTGTATCTCTTGTGGCTGGTTTAGCAGCTAAAGAAGTCGTTGTATCTACATTGGGTACTATTTATGCAGTAGGTGGTGATACAGATCATCCTCAAGCATTGACTGATTATTTACAAAATGACCCACACTTCACACCATTAATTGCATTAACATTGATGCTATTCGTACTAATCTATCCTCCATGTATCGCAGCTTTAGCTGTTATTAAACGTGAAACTGGTTCTTGGAAATGGATGTTGTTCATGTTCTGCTATGAAAATGCATTTGCATGGATTGCATGTTTCATCTTCTATAATATAGGTCGCGCATTAGGTTTCTAATCTAGAGTCGCTAAATAGGAGAGTTTAGCCACTTTTATATTCTTTAAACAAAAATGAATTAGAAAAATGCGATTTTGTTATAAGTAATTTAAAAATAATACTTGATAATTATCAATATTCGTGGTTAAATGATAATGAGAAAAGGGAAATATCCTATAGATATTGCTTTTATCTTATTTATCACTAAGACACATATTGTAATTTAGTAGATATTGAGAAAGAGGCATAATAATGGATAATCTTGTTATAGGACTCATAGTTGTATTAGCATTAGCTTATATCGGTACTAAAATTTATAAGCAAGTGTCTGGAAAAGGTGGTTGCGGCTGTGGCGGTGGCTCCGATTCTGGCTCTAAAAAATCTTCTGGTTGCGGTGGTAGCTGCAGCTGTGATGGTTCCAATAAGGCATTAGGCATAAAACGTACCGCTAAGTAAGCTAATACGAATTCTGAATTTGAAAGAGGGGTTTCTATAATGGGCTCCTCTTTTCAAATATAGTAAGTAAGTTTTTTATATATTAATTAGTAGAAAGGAATATTATCATGTTCAACATCGATCCAAAAAATCTTAAAAACGCTAACTTATTCGCAGCAGGTCTTGCATTGGGTACTGTAGGTCTTAAAGTTTTAACTTCTAAAGACGCTAAAAAAGTATACGCTGGTATCGTGGCAGCTGGCCTTCGCGCTAAAGAAACTGTATTAGAAACAGCTGAAAAAGTACAAGCATCCGCATCTGACGTATTGGCAGAAGCTCAAGAAATCAACGAAGCACGCAACGAAGAAATCTTTGAAGAAAACAAATAATTAGAGGATTGCAGATATGTTACAATTTTCTGTTGTACGAAAACTCAGAAATCGCTTGCATGTTAAGATAACTGGTCATCGCTTTACAGAGGCTGAAGCGGCTTATGTAGAGGATACATTACTCCTTAATGATGCAATTGTAGATGTAACCTTCTACACTCGTAGCAGTCAAATCGCCATTAAACATACTGGCGATTCTGATGCTGTGCGTGATGCAGTTCTCGGTCTACGCGATTTAGATTTGTCTGAAGCACCTGCTTTGAACGAATACTCACCACGCTTGGTAAATAAAAAATATCGTGAAATGATGATCAACCGCACTGCACTTTACTTAGGTAAAAAAGCAGTGCTTCCTGCACCGATTGCTGCTGCATGGGCTTGGTTTGATGGTATTAAATTTATCGGTAAAGCCATTAAAACATTGTGGCAACGTAAGTTAACTGTCGAAGTACTTGATGGTGTAGCTATTGGTGCTGCATTACTTCAAAAAGATTATCCTACAGCTGGCGCTGTTATGTACCTATTAGGTATTGGCGATATCTTAGAAGAATGGACTCACCGTAAATCCGTATTGAATCTTGCTCAAAGCATGTCCTTGAACGTAGATAAAGTATGGGTTTTAGTTGATGACATTGAAGTGAGCAAGCCAGTTAACGAAGTTGTGGCAGGTGATAAAATCATTATTCGCCAAGGCGAAGTGATTCCATTGGATGGCGTCGTTATCGATGGTGTTGTTCTTGTTAATGAAAGCTCCATGACTGGTGAACCAGAAGCGGTTCGTCGCGATCAAGATAGTTCTGTATATGCAGGTACTGTTGTTGAAGACGGTAAAGCTATTGTAGAAGTACGTAGCACATCCAAAACATCTCGTTACGAAAAAATCGTTAACCTTATCGAAGAGTCTGAACAAATGAAATCCGGTATGGAACAACAAGCATACCGCATGGCTGATAAATTAGTTCCAATAAGCTTTATTGGTGCTGGTTTGACATACTTGTTGACTCGTAATGTGATGAAAGCATTGTCTTTCGTAATGGTTGACTTCTCTTGTGCTCTTAAATTATCCATTCCATTGGCAGTACTTTCCGCTATGCAAGAAGCATCTAAACGCGGTATCACTGTTAAAGGTGGTAAATTCTTAGAACAAATTGCACAAGCAGATATGATTGTATTCGATAAAACAGGTACTCTTACAAAAGCAGAACCTGAGTTTGAACAAATCATTCCATTTAATGGTCATGATGCAGATGAAATGTTAAAATTGGCTGCATGTATTGAGGAACATTTCCCTCATTCCATGGCAAAAGCAATTGTACGTGCTGCTAAGGATCATTCCTTGCCTCACAAGGAAATGCACTCCGACGTAGAATACGTTGTAGCTCATGGTATTGCATCTAAAGTAGGCCGCTACCGTGTACGCATTGGTAGTGCTCACTACATCTTTGATGATGAAAAAACAAAGATTCCTGCAGATGAACAAGAAAAGTTCAATAATTTACCAAATTCATCTTCCCATATTTATCTCGCTATTGGAGGTACACTAGCAGCGGTTATTTGTATTAAAGACCCTGTTCGTGAGGAAGCAAAACAAGTTATAGCTGATTTACATACATTGGGCATTAAAAAGGTTGTCATGATGACTGGCGACTCCAAACGTAATGCACAACGTGTAGCTGACGAACTCGGCATCGATGAATTGCATGCTGAAGTATTGCCAGAAGATAAAGCGGCTTATGTAAAACAAGCAAAAGCTGAAGGCTATACTGTTATGATGGTAGGGGATGGTATTAACGATTCCCCAGCAATTTCTGAAGCACATGTTGGTATCGCTATGAATGAAGGTGCACCAATCGCTCAAAAAATTGCAAATGTTACTATTTCTTCCGATCATCTACAAGCTCTTGTAGATTTACGCCGCATTTCTATGGCATTGATGAAACGCATCAAAGCAAATTACAATGGTATCGTTGGTTTCAATGGTGCTCTTGTAGGTGGTGGCGTACTCGGTATTATGCCGCCAAGCCAAACAGCATGGTTGCATAATCTATTCACATTGGGTATCGGCTTAGAAAGCATGACTCCATTGTTGAAGAAAGAAGAACAAAAGGAAACTGTTCCTACAATTGATGTAACAGCTGACTCTGTAGTGGCTTAATTAAAAACCTCCATATAAGGTATTTATTTACCTATATGGAGGTTTTTCTTTTTTGATGACATTTATCTATGATTATTGTAAAATACAAAGAGATTACATATCATAGGAGATCTTTATGAACACATTAATAGATATTTGTAAAAGATCCATCTACTTGAATATATTTATCGTAGTAATTCCTATTATTGCGTATATGATTCATAATGGATCGAGTGCGACAGTAGCACTTGCATGGTATTTGCTCTTATCGTTAATAATGCCTTGGGCATATTTATCGTTTAAAAGTAGTACCTTTGGAGATGGTAAATCGATTAGCCGTATTGCCTATTTTATAAGTTGGATTATAATTCACGGTATTAGCTATAAAGGTATTTTTCTCGGTATAGATTTATCTATGTTATGGAGCTGGCCAACAGTTGGTCGAGATGTAGCTTTCTTAGTAGCTATGTATATTGGTGTTACTATTAGCTTGATTTTGGCATACGGTCTTACTCGTTTAGTAGGAGGCCGTAATGAATAAGAATTTCTGGTTATTCACCGTTGTCTGTGCATTATTTGTAAGTGCTGTAACGACAGTTCTTTCTTTAAGTGGCGCGCTAGCTTTACCAATTTTAGTATTCCCCGTGTTGTCCCTCGTAATACCTCTTATGGTACGAAGACTTAAGAATGCTAAATTTAATGACGATCTACCATTGGGTATGGGCTATCATACGTATAGTTGGGCTTGGTGGACTGTATTTTCATTTCTGCATACGCCCTTTAGCTTTACTGCAGATAATGGAATTGTAACAGCGTTGCTTCTCTTCGTGGTGTATTTTATAGTTCAAGTACTTATTGAACTTTGTGGGTTGCTAACTACTAAGTTTTTCAATCGAAATCATCGATGGGGAATGGTAGATGAAGCACTCGATATAATTGGATATACTATTCCAATTCCATTCTTATATATTGGTTCACTTCTCTATATTGATCTACAAGATCCAATGGTTTATTTCATGTATGCGTCATCTATGAATGTGAATATACTCTTTGCAGAATTGGTGTCGTTACTTATATCCTTATTGGTATTTGTATTCTATTTATATCCAAGAGAAATAGCCTATAAAGGTATACGATTATTTCGTATTGTTTTAACTGCTGGTTTATGGCTCGCTATGAATGCCCATATTTTATATGGTGGTTATATTCCAGAGTTTGTTTTATCTTTAGTTCCTACCGTTTTTCCAACGTATCAAGGTAATCCGCTAGTGTTTGTTACCCCAACTTTGTTAGAAGCTGGTATGACAGGTGTAGCAGTGATTATAGGTGCATTGGTAGAGCGTGGTATTATTTCACGACGCCGTGAACGTATTTAATTTCTAGTTTCGACTTATATCCGTAAGGAATGAGAACGAAGGAGGATCTATGAACAACAATGAACGTCCAGTGGATGATAACTCAACTGTATCAATCCCAGGCAATGAAACGACTAGCCCCGTTGAACGCAAAAAGGTTAAAAAAGAGAAAAAGAGTGGTATTACTATTCGTGAGCTTACCATTATTGGTTTGTTGGCGGGGATTACAATCGCATTAGGTGTATCTGGATATGGGATTATTCCATTGGGGCCTCTTAATGTGACAACTCTACATGTACCGACACTTATTGGTGCTATTGTAGAAGGTCCTAAGGTAGGTGCCTTTGTAGGCTTTATCTTTGGTTGCTATAGCTTGTGGCAAAATATTACAGCACCTAATATTTTGTCCCCACTATTTATTAATCCAATTATTTCTGTATTACCACGTATACTTTTCCCTGTATTAGCATATTTAGTATACTTATTATTGTGGAAAGCACCTCAAGGTCCACGCATTCTTGTATCTGCATTTATGGGTACTGTATTCCATACAATTATGGTCATGGGACTTATCTTCTTGCTTTATGCAGATATGTTTGCTATTAAAATGAACCTAAGCCCAGATCAAGTATTAGGCTCTATTGTATTCTTATCTGTTACGCACGGTATTCCAGAAGCTGTTTTTGCAGCTGTTATCGTTACTCCAGTTGCATTGGCATTACGTAAGGTATTGCGTAAGGATACTCCTAAGAAAGAAAAAACTGATGCTGTTACAAGCACTGCAACGACAGTAGGAGCGGATGCAAATAAAACTACAGAAGTTAATAAAATAAAATCTGTAGACGAAAACATAACTAAATAGTATTTTACAGGCTTTTCATAAATATGATAAAATAAATATCATTCGATAAGTATTGAGGAGGATAACCATGGCTAAACGTATTCGTACTATCAACACTGAATCCTTACAAAAAACTGCTAAAACTGGCGGTTGTGGGGAATGTCAAACATCTTGCCAATCTGCTTGCAAAACAAGCTGCACAGTTGGTAACCAAGTTTGCAAACAAAAATAATAAAGAGGCTCGCTTAGCGGGCCTTTTTTATTTATGTGTATAATACATACTTTATATGGTATATCTTTATGACTCTTTTCATAACGTTTAGCATGGAAATGTGGTACAATTATCTAGAAAGTTCTATATAGTAGAACTTTTACCATACATAATAATTGGAGGTACCATGTTAGAATTAAAACCAATGATCCATAAGTTTCGGATGAAGGATAACTATTACTGCTTAGATGTTAATAGTGGTATTATTCACGTTATCGACGAACTCATTGATAGAGTTCTTGACATATATGATGGCACTAATCGCGATGCAGTACATTCTGCATTAGATGCTAAAGAAGATGCCGTAGAACTTGATGAGATTATGGATGAGTTAGATGAGCTCATTAAAGCAGAGCAATTGTTTGCTCCCATGAGTACAGAGTTTAAACTTGTAGTAGGTGAAAAACCTATTGTTAAGGCATTATGCTTAAATATTGCTCATGATTGTAATTTAGCATGTAAATACTGTTTTGCCAGCCAAGGTGATTATGGCGGTGTAAAACGTGAATTAATGAGTTTTGATGTGGCGAAGCGTGCAGTAGACTTCCTCATTAAAATGAGCGGCCCTCGTCAACATTGTGAAATAGACTTCTTTGGTGGAGAACCTTTATTGAACTGGGATGTTGTTAAACAAACAGTTGAATATATTGAATCCATTCAAGAAAAGCACAATAAGATTTTCAAGCTTACATTGACTACAAATGGCATGCTGTTAACACAAGATAAAATCGACTATGTAAACGAACATAAGATGAGCCTTGTATTATCTTTGGATGGTCGTGAATCTGTACATAATGCGATGCGTCCTGTAGCTGGTAGTGGTGCGGAATCTTACAAATATATTGCTAAAAACCTTATCAATGCTGTAAAACAACGCCATGGCCTTGAATACTACGTACGTGGTACGTATACACATAAAAACTTGGACTTTACAAAAGACGTTATGGCTATGTCTGATCTTGGCTTCGAACATTTATCCATGGAGCCTGTAGTAGGTGAAGAGGGGGACTATGTTCTTCGCGAAGAAGATTGGCCTGTATTGGAAAAAGAATATGAAAAATTAGCAGATATTTATTTACAACGTCAATTAGATGGTTGGGGCGAGAAGTTTAACTTCTTCCACTTCCGTATGGATTTGTACCGCGGTCCATGTATGGCTAAACGCCTTCGTGGTTGTGGTGCTGGTCACGAATATATGGCAATTGTTCCAAATGGCGATATTTACCCATGTCATCAATTCGTAGGTAAAGACGGATACGTGCTTGGCAATGTGTATGATGGATTACAAAATACAGAAATTCCTAAAGATTTCCGTAATACACATGTATTCTCTAAACCAACTTGTGCTGAATGTTGGGCGAAATTCTTCTGTTCCGGTGGCTGTCATGCTAATAATATTACATTAGGTGGCGACTTAGAAACACCTTATGAATTTGGCTGCCGCTTACAAAAGAAACGTATTGAATGCGCTATTATGATTCAAGCCGAGTTAGAACAAGCTGGCATTGATGGCAGTATTCCTGTAGCATTAGGTTAATAGCCATTAATTCTCCGTCTATAGTAGGAGTTTATATGAAACAAAATAGTAATCAAACTATAGAACGCTGGGGAATTCGTTATACCGGTATAGTTCAAGGGGTCGGATTCCGGCCCCTTGTTTCTATGTGGGCACATTCCCTAGGTTTAACAGGTTTTGTATATAATGATAGCCAAGGTGTTTACGTCGAGATACAAGGTTGTACTAGTGATTTGCAGTTGTTTTTAGATGCGATTCAAGATGACCAACCTCGATTGTGCCGCATTACAAGTCAACGGGTAGAACATCTTACTATACAAAACAATGAAGCTGAGTTCTCTGTGAAGCCCTCTCCATTAGGTGAAGAGGTTAGTACGTTTATTAGTGCTGATACAGCGCCATGTGATGACTGTCTTAAAGAACTAGAACGGGACAAGCGTAGGAAAGAATATCCTTTTATTAATTGCACAAATTGTGGCCCTCGGTATACGATTATTAAATCTCTACCTTATGATCGTGAGCGAACGACAATGGATGAGTTTCCTATGTGTGAAGCTTGTAAGGCTGAATATGAGGATATAGAGGGGCGCCGTTATCGTGCAGAACCTAATGCGTGTTCTCTTTGTGGGCCGCATTATACTCTATATAAACCTAATCGTACGGTTGTAGATACAGTAAATGTATGGAATACAACCCGTGAATTAATTAACGAAGGTAGTATTATCGCTATAAAGGGGATTGGCGGCTATCATTTAGTTTGTGATGCTCGAAATGATGTAGCGGTCCAACGCTTACGTAAGCGTAAAAACAGACCACATAAACCACTAGCAATTATGGTAGGGTCTCTAGATACGGCAATCGAGCTAGTCCATCTTAGTGATGTAGAACTAGATATTTTGACTGGAATGGAACGTCCTATCGTATTATTAGAAAGAAATCACCATAGTTTAGTCCATTTGAGTACCCATGTAGCACCAGATAATCATATGCTTGGCGTAATGTTACCATATACACCGATGCATGAGGTACTATTACCATCAGATGCGGCGTGGGTCATGACGAGCGGCAATCGTAGCGGTGATCCCGTTTTATATGATGATAATCAAGCATTTGAAGAGTTAGGGTCAGTGGCTGATTATTTTTTGGTCCACAATCGAAAAATTTATGCACCTCTCGATGATTCTGTTGTAACTGTTATTCATAAGAAGCCTCGATTTATTCGTCGTAGTCGTGGCTATGTACCAGAACCTATTCATTGTGAAATTTCAGGGCAAACTTCGATATTAGCCATGGGGAGTGATTTAAAAAATGCTTTTGCTATGAATAAAGGTTCTGAAGTTCTTGTAGGGCCACATATTGGTGATCTACAGAATGCATCCACTCATGCAACTTTGGAGTGGACTATTGACCGATATGAGAAATTATTTTCTATACAACCAGAGAAAATCATTGTAGATAGTCATCCTCAATTTTTCTCTTCTCACTTAGGGGAACGTATTGGTAAAGATTCACTAATTTCTGTTATACCTGTCCAACATCATCATGCTCATATTGCATCAGTTATGGCAGAACACAATCTTGAAGGCCCTGTACTAGGTGTTGCCATGGATGGTACAGGATATGGTCCAGATGGAAGCGTATGGGGCGGTGAATTCCTTCTTTGTAAAGGCAATGAATATCAACGATTAGCTCATATCCATGAAGCACCGTTACCAGGTGGAGAAAAAGCGGTTTCTGAGCCATGGCGTCAAGCCTTATGGTATATCCGAAATTATTATGGTAATGATATTCCACCTATTTACCAAGATTGGATGAACAGCCTACCTAAAGGTTGGGAAATATTAGATAAAGCATTACAATCTACAATGCCTATGATTCAAGCAACGAGCTGTGGACGTTTATTTGATGCAGTAGGTTCTCTTTTGGGACTAGGCATGATTCATACCTATGATGCGCAAATTGCTATTGCATTAGAATCTTTATGTGGTGATGAAAAAGGCACATTGCTTGATTATAACTATGACGGTCGAATTCTTGATTTTACTCCAACTGTTCAATCTATTATGGATGGTGTCGTTAAAGGTGAATCTAGAGCTCATCTTTCAGCATCATTCCATAAAACCGTTGCCATTGCATTATGTGAAACTTCAGCCGATTTAATGGAGCGATATAATATTAGTGATGCAGCCATATCAGGCGGGGTATTTCAAAATCGCAAATTAGTAGAGTTAATATATCGCGCTTGGCATGTAGGCAATTTATATATGAATGAGGCTGTTCCTTCCAATGATGGGGGCTTAGCACTCGGCCAATTATGGATTGGTAATCAGAAATAGTTATATACTCATGTAGCTAGTATCACTTAATAAATACTATAATTGTGATACAATGATATTAGATATATTTATATATAATGAGTTTACTTACATAAAAGTAAACTTATAGAATTTGTTATTAAAGTAATATATAAGGAGATAATATGTGCTTAGCTGTACCAGCACAGTTAATAGCTGTGAATGATGTTATTGGCACTGTAGAATTAACAGGTGCTACCCGTGACTGCAGCTTACTCCTCGTACCAGAAGCAAAGGTAGGGGACTGGTTGTTAGTCCATGCAGGTTTTGCTGTACAAATTGTTGATGAAGAAGAGGCACAAAAAACATTAGAGGCCTTTAAGGAGCTAGAAGAACTTGAAGAAGCTTACTTTGCAGGAAAAGCAGAACAGTGCTGATGCATTGTTAAAACGTATCAATGCTCTTCATAAGCCAGGGGAAACCGTGAGACTTATGGAGGTTTGTGGTACACATACTGTATCGATTTTCCGTGAAGGTCTTCGTCAGTTATTGCCAAGTGGCATTGAACTTGTTAGTGGACCAGGATGTCCTGTATGTGTAACGGATCAAACGTATATGGATAAGGCTTTGGCTTATGCTGAACGTGATGATGTTATTATTGCAACCTTTGGGGATATGTTAAAGGTGCCAGGTAGTTATAGTAGTCTTAGTGAAGCTCAAACAAAGGGCGCGCATATCCATGTAATTTATACGCCTTTAGAGGTGGTAGAACTTAGTAAAAAATACCCAGATAAGAAAATAGTATTTCTGGCTATAGGTTTTGAAACGACTATTGCCGTTATTTGTGCAACTGTAAAAGCAGTTCATGCAGCAGGGCTGAAGAATGTTTTCTTCCTTGTATCTCATAAATTAGTGCCTCCTGCATTACGAGCTTTATTAGATAAACAAGAGGGGCATATTGACGGATTTATTTTGCCAGGTCATGTAAGCGTTATTATTGGTGAAGAGCCATACCGATTCTTACCTGAAGAATATCACATACCGTCTTGTATTGCTGGCTTTGATGGACTTGAGATTTTATCTGCTATAGCAAATATTTTAGAGCAACGTAAAACCGGTAATTTTGTGGTGGGTAATACCTATCATTCTGTAGTTATGCAGAAGGGGAATCCGGTAGCGCAAGCGATGATCAAAGAAGTATATGATGTATGTGATGATGCGTGGCGTGGTATCGGTGTTATTCCAAACTCTGGCTTAAGATTAAAGGATGCATATGCAGCCTATGATGTGGAACGTGCATTACCTATCCAGCTTGAAAAGCCTTCTCTTGATCCAAAAGGGTGCCAATGTGGTCGTGTATTGCAAGGGCTTATTAAGCCAAGTGAATGTCCATTATTTGGTAAAAGCTGTACTGCTGACCACCCTGTTGGTGCTTGCATGGTATCTGTAGAAGGTAGTTGTGCAGCGTGGTATAAATACGGTTATTCCAGTGGTGGATCGACGTGGGAGGATTAATATGGAACGAGTTCGCTTAGTCCATGGGAATGGCGGTCGATTTAGTCATGAATTGACCGAGCGTTTTATTTTGAAATACTTTACAAATGATTTATTGGCTCCTTTACATGATGGTGCTCAATTTCCCGTTACAGCAGGACGTATGGCGTTTTCTACAGATTCCTATGTAGTACAACCAACGTTTTTCCCTGGCGGTAATATTGGTAAATTAGCTGTCTGTGGTACTGTGAATGATTTAGCCATGAATGGTGCTATTCCACAATATTTGAGTTGTGGACTTATCTTAGAAGAAGGATTGGCTTTTGATGAGCTAGATGAAATTCTTCATACTATGTCGGATATGGCTAAAGCTGCAAATGTACAAATTGTTACAGGAGACACTAAGGTTGTTAAAAAGGGCGAGGTAGATAAAATCTACATAAATACAGCGGGGATTGGCATGATTCCGGAGGGGATTGATATTGGTCCGCATCGTGTGAAAGCGGGAATGGATATTATTTTATCTGGTGCTATTGGCGTTCATTCTATTGCTGTTATGGGACAACGATTTGGATTAGATCTATCTGATTCTTTACGAACTGACTGCGCTCCTTTAAATAATATGGTTCATGCTGTACTTGATAAAGTAGGTCCTCAAG
>NZ_UQYC01000023.1 GCF_900545205.1 uncultured Veillonella sp.
CATTGACATTGAACCTCCTATGTTGAAATGTTGTGGTTGCCAGACCAACTTCATTTTATCACTAGGAGGTTCTTTCCTTTTCTCTAAGAAATTTTGCCAACCCCCAGTTTAACTGGGGGTTTAGTCATGCCTATTCGGCGTACATTTAAAATAAAGCACCTATACCATGGTATAGGTGCTTTATAAACTTTAATCAACTCTATCACATATTATATGTTATAAGATACAAATTAAATTAAATCTTAGCTCGTTTCAAACGAAGAGAGTTACCCACAACGGTTACAGAGCTAAATGCCATTGCTGTGCCTGCAATCATAGGATTTAATGCACCGATAGCAGCCAATGGAATACCAATGCAGTTAAAGATCAATGCCCAGAATAGATTTTGTTTAATATTAGTCATTGTCTTACGGCTGAGGCGTACTGCTTGTACTAGTGTGTGTAAGTCATTTCTTACAAGAACAATATCTGCTGCTTCTACAGCAATATCGGTACCACTGCCGATAGCAAAACCAATATCTGCAGTTACAAGAGCTGGTGCATCGTTGATACCATCACCAACCATCCCCACTACAAGGCCTTTATCTTGCAACTCTTTTACCTTGCTAGCCTTATCTTGAGGTAATACTTCTGCAATTACATGAGTGATACCTGCTTGTTTAGCAATATATTGGGCAGTACGACGATTATCACCTGTAAGCATCCACACATCAATACCTTGAGCATGTAATTCTTTTACAACATCAATTGTTTCTGGACGTAATTCATCTTCTACAGCCCATAATGCACTGATAACGCCATCTACAGCAAGAACGGATACAGATGCACCTTGTTCTTCATAGTGTAAAATATCATCTTGTACTGCACTTAAATCATAACCTAATTCAGACATCCATCGGCTATGGCCAAGTTGTACCGACACGCCTTGATAAGCGCCTTGCAAACCTTTACCAGGTACATCACCAAAGCTTTCAAGTTCTACAGCTTTACCTTTATAACCATGATCTTCGCCATAATAAACCATGGCCTTTGCAATTGGATGCGATGTACCACTTTCAAGGGCCATCATTAGGGACATATTTATACTTTCATCACCATTATAATTTTTGAAAGCCGTTACATCGAGAACACCTTGTGTAAGAGTGCCAGTTTTATCCATAACGATGGCATCGAGTTTACCAGCTTTTTCAAGATATTCTGCACTCTTGATGAGAACACCATGCTCCGCACCTAAGCCAGAGCCTACCATAATAGATGTTGGTGTAGCGAGACCAAGTGCACAAGGACAAGCGATAACAAGCACTGCTGTAGCATTAATGAGAGCTACATTAATAGAGTCACCCATAATGAAGTACCATACGAGGCCGGTCAAAACAGCAAGGCCAATAACGGCAGGCACAAAATATTGAGCAACAATATCTGCAATACGTTGAATGCTTGCTTTAGAGGTTTGCGCTTCCTCTACGACCTTGATGATTTGAGAGAGCATTGTATCAGAGCCGATACGTTTTGCTTCCATTGTGAAAGCACCGCTCAAGTTAATAGTCGCACCGATAACATCAGATCCCACTTGTTTTTCTACAGGCAAACTTTCACCGGTAAGCATAGCTTCATCTACAGTAGAATAGCCTTCAGTAATAGTACCATCTACTGGAATTTTTTCGCCTGCACGAACTTGTAAAATATCACCTGCTACAACCTTAGATGTAGGAATATCTACGAACTCACCGTCACGCAATACATGAGCTGTTGCTGGTTGCAAGGCAATCAATTTTTGAAGTGCTTCAGAGGTACGCCCCTTGGCAATTTCTTCTAAAAGTTTGCCAAGAAGAATGAATGTAATGAGCCAAGCTGAGGTTTCAAAGTAAATGCCATGAGGCCCAAGTTCTGGATGGAACTGCCAATTATAAATACTGAATAGATAAGCAACAGTCGTACCCATTACAACGAGAACATCCATGGTAAGGGCGCCATTCTTTACCGCACTCCACGCACTCTTATAGAACATAAGGCCAGGGCCGAACTGAGCAATGGTAGCAAGAATGAACTCTACCCATACTGGCAAGGCTTGAATGCCAAAACGATGTAATGTCATGTTAATCATCATCGGTACGGCCATACAAGCAGCAATGATAAGACGCGTAATATGAGGTTTTAAATTAACCTTTTCTATTTCTTGCTTCGTTTCATCTGCTTCTGCAGCGCAAAAACCAATATTCGTAATGGCATCGATAATTTGTTGTGGTTCTACAGTAGAACCATCTTTGTATTCTACGCTCCCCTTTCGAGTGAGTAGATTAACCTTTACAGATTCTACACCATCTATCTTTGAAACAACGTTTTCAACGCGCTTTACACAAGCAGCACAGTGCATACCTGTAATATCAAACTCTTGTTTCTTCTTACTCATCATATCACTTCTTTCTACTAGAATTTCAAAGATATATGTCCTATATATCTATATAAGTCATAAACTCATAGTATACATATCATACATCACTAACAGAATATTTTATAAACACGAATGATTTAATATATGAACACTTTTACATGAGTATTCATTCATACGTCTCTATTCCATAATAACATAAATTCTCATTACGTCAATATCCTACCAAATCTAGAGGGTTATTTCCTTTTTCTAGGGGAATTAGTCTCCTACTACCTATACATAGTATAAAAAAATAGATTATAATAAAGTGATGATGAATAAACATAAACTTTGATTCTAAAGGAGGTGAGTGTATGTGTGAATCAATAAGCCCTATAGTAGAATTCACTTCGGTAGCGAAGGAATTTCGCCATGAATATGTTGTGGAGAAATCACGTTTTATCACAACTGTATACCCTTGTTCTACAGAAGAGGAAGCGCAAGCTTTTATTAACCGCATCAACAAAGAATTCTGGGATGCCCGCCATAATTGTACTGCCTTTGCATTAGGCCCAAAGCAAGAGCAACAACGGTCTTCCGACAATGGTGAACCTTCTGGTACAGCAGGTAAACCTATGCTAGAAGTACTCAAAAAAACAGGTATTACCAATGTAGCGGTCGTAGTAACTCGTTATTTTGGAGGTATCAAATTAGGTGCAGGTGGTTTGATTCGTGCATACTCACACTCCGTTGCAGAAACCTTACGTCTTGCCCCTAAAGAACTACACACAACACGAACTCAGTTGCAGGCTACCATCGACTATTCCTTGTATGGAGCCATTGAAAGATATGTGCAAGATCAAAAATTACATTATGAAGCAAACTTTGGTGAGCATGTAGATATAACCATCTTAGTGCCACCTACTGATGTGGAGCGCATACAAAAAGAGCTCCAAGACATGAGTCATGGAGCTGCTACTTGTACTATATTAGATTCTATTGAAGTGGTACTACCGCTAGAACAATAATCTAACTGATACACACATAGTAATTAGTTTTCGCTATGAACTAAGCCACTTACGCCTTGAGCAAGTTCATGACGTTTTTCTGTAGTTAATGGATGAGGCCATACGCGTTCAAGTTGTTTTTTACGACTAACACCTGCATTATGTGCAGTCATTAATCTACGTGCTTCCCAGTTACGAATTGCTTTACTTAATGTTCTTTTTACTACGCCCATGATAGTACCTACTTTCTCAATCACTGTTATTATATTAAAAATTGTGATAAGGATAGAAAGTTTATTTTAAACACATTATTCTTTCTCTTTCCTTGATGAATATAGTATATACGCTATTTTATCAAATGTGAAATTACTGTTACTTAGTTCGTTATAATTTTTATTTATCTTATTTTGTGTATAATAGGGAGATTCTATGGATACATCTTACTACCACAATTTTATTACCCTCGTTCAAACGGGCAATATGACGCAGGCCGCAGAGATTCTTCATATTACACAACCAGCTTTAAGTAAACAATTAAAGTATTTAGAAGCTGAATTTGGAGCTCAACTCATCAATATCAAGCGCGGCCAACGAGGATCAAACTTACAACTAACTGATGCTGGTAAAATTTTCTATGAAAAAGCCCAACAACTATGCTCCATTGAAGAATCTACATATAATGCTGTACAACAGTTGAACTCACGTATTGAAGGTACGTTGCGAATCGCTACCTCTGCATCTCGCTCTACACCAATCGTGCAACAATATTTACCAGCCTTTTCCATGAAATACCCATCAGTTCACTTCGAAATCTACGAAGGACTAATGACTAATGTGGTCAATCAACTTATTAACGGTAATGCAGAGCTAGGAATTGCAAATATTCAAATGGTAGATACTGATAAATTTGATATCCTTCTCACCCAAGAGGAACACTTATATGCTATCTTCCGTCGTGATGTATTCTGGATAGGTCGTGAACATGATACCATCACATGGGATGATATCAAAAAGTGTCCATTATCCCTTTCTGGTGGATCTGTGCGAATGATTATGCAATCTAGTTTAACGGACATGGATCAACTGAATGCTGTTGCCATCACTACAACTAAGAGCTCTGCCATCGAATGGGCATCCTCTGGTAGAACTGTTTCTTTAGTTCCTATGGATGCAAAAGAGCTTATTAACCATCGTAAAATGGCCCGTATCAAGTTGCCAGAATTTTCAGGAGATTTTAAAAAAGCATTTATTACTCTCAAAGGGCATGCCTTATCCCCTGTAGCACAGCAATTTATTGATTTCTACAAAGCATATGTATAAGCCACACTATACTAATTCATATAGTATGGTATTTATAACTTATCGTATGAGATTTTGTACAGTTATGAACATTAATACAATACATACAAAAAGACCTAGTACATAATGTACTAGGTCTTCTTTTTACTATCCTTGATGGACAGCACCTACTATATCAGTAATGCTGTTAAGATTATATTGTTCCACATAATCGCCCATTTCTCGAGCAATACGAGAAATAGCTGTTGGGTCTACCATCGTAGCAACCCCAACTTGAACTGCTTGAGCACCAGCCATCATAAATTCAATAGCATCAGTACCAGTCATAATACCACCAAGGCCCATAATAGGAATATTAACGCCTTTATACACTTGGTGCACCATGCGAAGTGCTACTGGTTTTACAGCTGGACCAGATAAACCACCATAAATATTACCCAATACAGGTTTACGGCGATGGATATCTATGGCCATACCGAGAATGGTATTGATGAGACTGACCCCATCACCGCCACCAGCTTCTACAGCCTTTGCGATTTCCACAATATCGGTTACATTTGGTGAAAGTTTTACAATAACAGGCTTATCTGTTACCTTACGAACTGCTTTAGTTACTTGTTCTACTACCTTTGGATCTACACCAAAAGCCATACCTTCACAAGCAACATTTGGACAAGATACATTAACCTCTAGGCCCGCAATACCATCTACGGATAGAGTTTCTGCCATCCATGCAAATTCCTCTACCGTGCCAGCAGACATATTCGCTAACAATGGTACATCGTATTTCTTGAGGTCTGGCAAAATATCTGTTACAAAATGTTCTGCCCCAGGATTTTCAAGGCCAATACAGTTTAAGACACCAGACGGTGTTTCTGCGATACGAGTTCCTGGATTGCCGTGACGACCTTTAGGTGTTAAACCTTTTACGGAAATAGCACCTACTTCATTACTAAGGTCTAAATAACCAGCATACTCAGGACCATTACCAAAGGTGCCAGATGCGGCAATAATAGGATTTTTCATCTTAATACCGCAGTAATCAACAGCAAGCTTTGGATTAGGCGTAACGGTGTTATTTAAATCGCGTTCACTCATTAAAAGAACACCTCCTCAGCTGGGAATACAGGACCATCTTTACAAACTTTGTAACGTTTGCCACCTGCACCATCACAAGCACAACCTAAACAACCACCAGTGCCACAGCCCATACGTTCTTCAAGAGATACTTGGCAAGGAACGTTGAGATCTTTAGCTACTTGTGCCACACCTTTCATCATCGGTGTAGGACCGCAAGTCATAACAGATGTGAAAGTATTGCCATTAATCAACTCAGGCATGATTGCTGTAGGGAAACCTTTTGTACCTACGCTACCATCATCAGTCGTGATGTGTACTTTAACAGGCGTATTTTTGAATAGATCTGCCCAGAAGGTTTCGCTTTCATTTCTAAAACCAAGAATAACTTGTGCCTCTTCCCCTTCTTTCAAATGGGATGCGATACATAGCATTGGTGCAATACCAACGCCACCGCCAACGAGAAGCATATTCTTAGATGTTACAAATGGTTCACCTAAAGGTCCTAAACAATCTAGTGTATCGCCAGGTACGAGACGTGTCATAATTTCAGTCCCCTTACCTACGACGCGATACAAAAGGGTAATTATACCCTTTTGTGCATCGAATCCAGCATAGCTGATAGGGCGACGCAATAATGGCGCCGTAGAGTCCGCTACGCGAACATTACAAAACTGCCCTACCTTTGCTTCTGCTGCTTGTTTTGGTGCGTGAATATCCATAATCCACACATCAGAGCCTATTTGCTCATTGCGAACGACTTCGCCCTGTTCTACATAGCCACTCATGGTTTTACTCCAATTCAAAATCTTGTAATGCTTCTACATTGTAGTTAGCATCATCTTTACGATTAGCTACAACGCGCAATACTTCACGAGCTGTATCAAGGCTTGTTAAGCATGGTGTACCCATTTCTACAGCGAGACGACGCAATTGGAAGCCTTCACGTTCAGGGCGTTTACCTGCAGTCAGTGTGTTAAGTACAAGATCTACTTTATCTTGACGAATGTGGTCAGCACAGTTGTCATCACCTTCAGAGATTTTGTTAACTACCTTGCAGTCAACACCATGTTCTTTGAAGTATTTACCAGTACCGCCAGTTGCTTCGATGTGATAGCCCAATTCGATGAAGCCTTTTGCCAATTGGCTAGCTTCCTCTTTATCGCGGTCTGCTACGGTCATAAGAATTGTACCATCTTCTGGGATACGCATATTGGCACCATTGATAGCTTTAAACAATGCTTCAGAATAAGTACGACCAATACCCATAACTTCACCAGTAGATTTCATTTCAGGTCCAAGAGCGATTTCTACAAGGCCCATTTTGGAGAAGGAGAATACAGGTGCTTTTACAGCTACATATGGTTTATTAGGTACAAGACCGAGTGGCAAGCCCAAATCTTTTAAGCTTTCACCAAGAGCAATGCGTGTTGCACATTCTACCATATTGATGCCTGTAACCTTAGAAATGAATGGTACAGTACGGCTAGAACGAGGGTTAACTTCGATTACGTTAAGTTCACCATCAGCCACGATATATTGGATGTTAAGTACACCTTTAACATTAAGGCCTACTGCAATACGACGTGTATAGTCAACGATTTGATCAATCAATTCTTGGCTCAAATGTTGAGCTGGGTAAACGGCCATGGAGTCACCAGAGTGAACACCAGCACGTTCGATTTGTTCCATAATACCAGGAATACATACGTCAGTACCATCGGAAATAGCATCAACCTCTACCTCCATACCAACCATATAACGGTCGATAAGAACAGGATGTTCCTTGGAGGCTACTACAGCTTCCTTCATGTATACATCGAGCTCTTTATCGTTGTATACGATTTCCATAGCACGGCCGCCCAATACATAGGAAGGACGTACAATCAATGGATATTTCAAGTTTTTAGCTGCTGCTTGTGCTTCTTCATCAGAGGTTACAAGCGCACCTACTGGACGTGGAATACCAAGTTTTGCCAATAATTCATCAAAGCGTTCGCGGTCTTCTGCCATATCGATGCTATCTACGGATGTACCGAGGATTTTTACACCGCGCTTAGCCAATGGACCTGCCAAGTTAATTGCTGTTTGACCACCAAACTGAGCAATAACACCAGCTGGTTTCTCTTTCTCGATGATTTCCATTACATCGTCCACTGTTAATGGTTCGAAGTACAAGGAATCAGAAATATCGAAGTCTGTAGACACTGTTTCTGGGTTATTATTGATCATAATAGATTGGTAACCCGCTTTACGAAGTGCCCAAGAGGAATGTACGGAGCAGTAGTCAAACTCTACGCCTTGACCGATACGAATTGGACCGGAACCAAGTACGACAACGGATTTTTCACCGAGTGGTTTAACTTCGTCTTCTTGTGCATACGCACTGTAGTAGTACGGTGTTTTAGATTCGAATTCGGCAGCACATGTATCTACATATTTATATGTTGGAAGAATGTTCCATTCTTTACGTTTTGCACGAACCTCTTCTACAGTTGTATTAGCATAACGGGCGATAACAGAATCAGTGAAGGAATAACGTTTTGCTTTGCGCAATACATCTTCTGTTAAACCATGTTCAGCCAATGCCTTTTCTACATTAACAATGTTTTTGATTTTTCCAATAAAGAATGTATCAATTTTTGTAATGTAGTGAATTTTTTCTACACTAATGCCCTTGCGAAGTGCTTCTGCTACAACATAGATACGTTCATCATCTACTAAATGTAAACGTTCAATCAATTGTTCCATGGACTCATGAGAGATTTTCTTTAGCTCAATATGGTCTAAACCAATTTCCAAGGAACGAATTGCTTTAAGCAAGGAGCCTTCCAAGGAGCGATCGATAGCCATAACTTCGCCAGTAGCCTTCATTTGAGTGCCCAATGTGCGGTCTGCCAAATTGAATTTTTCAAATGGCCAACGTGGGAATTTCGTTACTACATAGTCAAGTGTAGGTTCGAAGCATGCTTTTGTTTCACCTGTTACAGCATTTGTAATTTGATCCAATGTCATGCCTACTGCAATTTTTGCAGCTACCTTCGCAATTGGATAGCCAGTTGCTTTAGATGCTAATGCAGAGGAACGGGATACACGAGGGTTTACTTCGATAACGATATATTCATTGCTATTTGGATTCAACGCGTATTGTACGTTACAACCACCTTCGATTTTCAAATAACGAATAATTTCTACAGAAGCAGTACGAAGCATTTGGTATTGAATATCGTTTAATGTTTGGCTTGGTGCCACAACAATGGAGTCACCAGTATGTACGCCTACAGGATCGATATTTTCCATATTACATACGATGATACAGTTATCTGCACTATCGCGCATTACTTCGTATTCGATTTCTTTCCAGCCTGCTACAGAACGTTCTGCTAGGATCTGGTGAATTGGTGAAAGTTTCAAACCACGGCGTGTAATTTCATACATTTCATCTTCATTATGCGCAATACCACCACCAGTACCGCCCAATGTGTAAGCAGGACGGATAATGATAGGATAACCAATGCGATTAGCAAAGGCTACCGCTTCTTCAAGATCGTTAAAGATATCGGATTCAGGAACTGGTTGATTGATTTCCTTCATCGCTTCTTTGAAGAGTTCACGGTCTTCTGCTTGTTTAATAGCTTCAAGTGTTGTACCTAGAAGTTTTACACCGTATTCTTCTAATACGCCAGCTTCAGACAATTGTACGGCCATATTAAGACCTACTTGGCCACCCAATGTAGCCAATAAGCCCCAAGGGCGTTCTTTTTTAATTACTTCTGTTACGAATTCAAGACTAATCGGTTCTACATATACGCGGTCTGCAATATCTGTATCGGTCATAATTGTAGCAGGATTGGAGTTAACCAATACTACTTTATAACCTTCTTCACGAAGGGAACGGCATGCTTGTGTACCAGCATAGTCAAACTCTGCAGCTTGGCCGATAATAATTGGACCAGAACCAATTACAAGTACTTTTTTTGCTTCTGTGGTCATATTATTTTCCCTTTCTCATTAAGTCTTCAAATTCGTCAAATAAATATAGATTATCAGTAGGTCCTGGGGATGCTTCTGGATGATATTGTACAGAGAAGATAGGTAATTCTTTATGACGCATACCTTCTACAGTACCATCATTTACACTGCGATGTGTAATTTCTACAAAGTCTGGCAAGGAAGTATCATCTACTGCATAGCCATGATTTTGAGATGTAATATATACGCGGCCTGTACGTAAATCTTGTACTGGATGGTTAGAGCCCCGGTGACCAAATTTTAATTTAAATGTTGTACCACCATAGGCTTGAGCCAATACTTGATGGCCCATGCAAATGCCGAAGATAGGCTTTTTACCGAATAATTTCTTTACTTCTTCTACAGCATAGCCAAGATCTTGAGGATTTCCAGGGCCGTTAGATAAGAATACACCATCTGGATTTGCTGCCAATACATCTTCAGCCTTAGCATCTGCAGGGAATACTGTTAGACGACAACCAGCTGCTTCTAAAGAGCGAAGGATATTTTCCTTTACACCATAGTCCATTACAGCTACATGGAACTCTGCATTTTTATCGCCACGCATACCTTGCCATTTTGTAGTTACACGCATAACTTGATCTGTTGGCAAGTCTTGTTTAAATAATTTTTGAATATCTTCCATAGGGTAATCAGAACGTACAAGTACGCCTTTCATTACGCCATGGTTACGAAGTACACGTGTAATAGCACGTGTATCTACATCATAAAGGCAAGGGATGCCGTGTAAACGAAGATACTCGCTAAATAAGCCTTCATTTTGCCAGTTAGATGGGAAATCACACAGTTCTCCTACGATAAAGCCTTTACAATATGGTTTAGGGCCTTGAGTAATAGCATTCAATGTACCATAATTACCGATCAAAGGATATGTTAATGTAATAATTTGATCCGCATAGGATGGATCAGTCAAGATTTCTTGATACCCTGTCATACCTGTGTTAAATACAACTTCGCCTACTGTTGGAGCGCCACCTAATAAGGAACCTTCAAACACGGAACCATCTTCAAGAACTAACTTGCCTTTCATTATAAGACTACGCCCTCCTTCATAACTACTTTGCCATCAACTACTGTGAGTTTGGCCTTACCTGTAACAGTCATACCATCAAATGGGCTGACTTTGCCTTTTGTATAGAATTTATTTCGATCTACTGTCCATTCTTCAGTTGTAGAGAATACAGTAATATCTGCTGGTTTACCAACTTCAAGAACACCTGCATCAAGACGCATTAATTCAGCTGGACGTGTACTCATATAGTACACAACTTGGTCAATGCTGAGTTTATCTGGACCATACGCATTGGTAATAACCGCTGCTAAAGATGTTTCGAGACCACTGAAACCATTAGGAGCACAGCAGAACTCATGGTCTTTTTCTTCATATGCATGCGGTGCATGGTCTGTAATAATTGCATCGATTGTGCCATCTTTCAAGCCTTCTAATAATGCTTGACGATGATCTTCGGAGCGAATTGGAGGAGCCATTTTAAACGCTGGATTGTATTCGCGTAAATATTCATCTGTGAAAGATAAATGTTGGCTTGTAACTTCACATGTTACATTAAGACCTTTTGCTTTTGCGCGACGAACCATATCCACTGTATTTTTACTACTTACGTGTGCAATATGAATGTGACCGCCTGTCATTTCAGATAACAAAATATCACGAGCAACCGCTAAATCTTCAGCTACTGCAGGACGACCAATAACACCTAGTTCATAGGAAACGATACCTTCATGCATATGACCATTTTTAGTCAATGTAATATCTTCTGCATGGTCGATAACCATTTTATTAAACATGGAGGAGTATTCTAAGGCACGACGCATAAATGCAGCATTTTCTACATAATGGCCATCATCGGAGAAAGCTACTACACCAGCTTCAGCCATATCGCCCATTTCAGCAAGTTCCTTACCTTCTAGGCCTTTGGATACAGCACCAATAAATTCTACTTTCACAACGCCAGTGAGTTCAGCCTGTTTTTGTAAACCTCTTACAAGTGCAGCATTATCTACAACTGGGTTTGTATTAGCCATAGTGACTACACGTGTGAAACCACCAGCAGCAGCCGCTTGTGTACCAGAGTGGAAATCTTCTTTAGCTTCTTGGCCTGGTTCACGCAAATGTGTGTGAATATCGATAAGACCAGGTGCTACGATAAGACCTGTTGCATCATATACTTCAGCGCCTTCAGCACTTAAGTTTTGACCGATGGCTGCAATTTTACCATCTTTTACGAGAACGTCTGCTACTTCGTTTTGTTTTTTTGCCGGATTAACTACCGTACCATTTTTAATAAGCAAGCTCACTACCGTCACCTCCGATAATAGTTAAGTACAATACAGCCATACGTACAGCTACGCCATTACGTACCTGTTCTTGAATTACGGATTGATCAGAATATGCTACATCTGGTGCAATTTCAAGGCCACGGTTCATAGGACCTGGATGCATTACCATCACATCATCTTTAGCCAATTTCAATACATCATTGTTAATACCAAAGATACGTGCATATTCTCTATTTGTAGGATACAACGCAGAATGAATACGTTCTAATTGAATACGAAGTACGTTAACCACATCTGCATCAGCCACTGCTTCACGAATATCGTGGTGTACGGTAACACCTAATTTTTCGAGCTCTGGATATACCATAGTACGAGGACCAGCCAAATGTACTTTAGCACCCATTTTAGTAAGGCCATAAATATTAGATCTTGCTACACGGCTATGCATAATATCGCCTAAGATAACAATTTTTAAGCCTTCAATAGATTCTTTTTTCTCTAAGATAGAATACATATCTAACAAAGCTTGTGTCGGATGTTCATGAGCACCATCACCAGCATTGATAATGATAGGATCTACTGCTTTAGTCGCGTATAGAGGAGCCCCTTCTGCACTATGACGCATTACGATAGCATCTGTGCCCATATAGGACATAGTTAGCAAGGTATCGCGGAAGCTTTCACCTTTCCCCATGGAAGAACCGCTTGGAGAAAGATTAATAACGTCAGCCCCTAAATATTTACCGGCCAATTCAAAGGAACTACGGGTACGAGTACTAGGCTCCATAAAAAGGTTAATAATGGATTTCCCCTTTAAAAGTGGAACCTTCTTATCATCAGAAAGAACGATTTTCTTCATTTTCTTTGCCACATTCAAAATCAATTTGATTTCTTCAGGTGACACATTTTGCAAACCCAATAAATGTTTGCCTTTTAGGCTAACTTGTCCCATGATTTCCTCCTAACTCACGTAACAAAAAAGACCTTTTGCCCAGGGCAAAAGGTCAAATAGTTTGCACAAAGAAGCCCTTATGGGGGCGCTTCAACTATATTCCTTTCTCAGCCTCTCTGGACTAAATTAAAAGGTTTTGTACTATGCAATGGTCTCTCGTACCATAGGTGCATTTTCTTTATTTATTGTACTGAATCTGCCCTTGAAAGTCAATGTAAAAGCGAAAGTTCATAAGTATTTTAAAAAGAGGACAAGCCCAGTAAAGTGGCTTGTCCTCTCTATACTTACATCATTATCCGAATCCCCAAAATCTATAATTAGACATTAATAGCTTTTATTATTATGATTATGAATTATCGATTCATAGGATACAATCTTGGTGGATTTTGATCATCATTTTGTTGATCTTGCTGTGAACCATAAGGTGCTTGATCTTGTTGACCATTAGTCATTGGATTTTGTTGTGCATATTGTTGATTTTGTTGAGGTTGACGTTGATCACGACGACGTGTATTTTGAGATGCAGTCGGTCTTGGTTTAGTCAATTCATCAATAGATACAGCATTCGGAATCGTTACGGAAGGAGTATCTTCGTGGACGTCATCAAGTTCACTGAAGGAAGGTCCTGTCTTAGCTGCTTGGGCAGCCTTACGTTCTGCCTCAATTTGTTGACGTGCAAGCTCTGCACGACGACGAGCATTTTCTTGCTGTTCTTTGACACGTTGAATTGCTTCAGCTCGTTCTTTTGCTTTACGTTCCACTTCAGCTTGTGCAAGTGCCTGTTGACGAGCTTCTTCTGCTTTGCGTTCCGCTTCTAAATGAGCTTGGTAGCGTTCTTCAGCAATACGTTTTGCCTCTGCTGCTTGACGTTCAGCTTCTGATCGTTCTGCAGCCAATCTAGCTTGTTCAGCCTTACGTGCCTCAGCAGCTATACGAGCTTCTTCGGCTTTACGCGCTTCTTCTGCTCGTCTAGCTTCTTCTATGCGACGAGCTTCCTCTGCTCTACGAGCTTCTTCTGCACGTTTCGCTTCGGCTGCGATTCGAGCTTCCTCAGCCTTACGAAGTTCTTCTGCCCGTTTTGCTTCAGCTGCGATTCGAGCTTCCTCTGCCTTACGTAATTCTTCCTGACGTTTTGCTTCAGCAGCAACGCGGGCTTCTTCGGCTTTACGGGCCGCTTCAAGACGTTCTTGTTCCGCCTTGCGTTGTGCCTCAAGTCTAGCTACTTCTAAGCGACGTGCTTCTTCTGCGCGGCGTGCTTCTTCTGCCTTACGCGCTTCTTCAGCTTTACGGGCCGCTTCAATTCTTGCCTCTTCAGCCTTACGCGCTTCTTCTGCACGTTTAGCCTCTGCTGCAACACGAGCTTCCTCTGCTTTACGGGCCGCTTCGATTCTTGCCTCCTCAGCCTTTCTCGCTTCTTCTGCACGACGTGCTTCTTCAGCTTTTCTTGCCGCTTCAATACGTTGTGCTTCTAAGGCTGCTTTTGCTTCTGCCGCTTTACGAGCATCTTCTTGACGTTTTGCTTCTAACGCAGCCTGTTCAGCTGCACGTTGGGCTTCTAATGCAGCTTTCGCTTCGGCCGCTTTACGTGCTTCTTCGGCACGACGAGCTTCCAATGCTTCTTGTTCTGCTTTTCGTTGTGCTTCTAAGCGAGCTTTTGCTTCTGCAGCTAAGCGTTCTTCTTCAGCTTTTTTAGCTTCTAATGCAGCCTTTTCTGCTGCCCGTTGTGCTTCAAAACGAGCCTTAGCTTCAGCGGCTTGTCTAGCTTCTTCTGCCTTTCGTGCTGCTTCAATACGAGCCGCTTCAATTCTACGTTCTTCTTCAAGACGTTTTGCTTCGGCCGCTACACGAGCTTCCTCCGCTTTACGTGCTGCTTCTAAACGATCGGCTTCGGCCTTTCTAGCAGCTTCAATACGCGCCATTTCAGCTTTACGTTCTTCTTCGGCCTTACGAGCTTCAGCTACCTTTCGATCAAGCTCAGCTTTTCTTTCTGCCTCTAAGCGTTTAGCCTCTTCTGCTTGTCGCATTTCCTCAGCCTTTTTCGCTTCTAAGGCCGCTTTGTCTTTAGCAGCTTGCGCCTCTTGAGCAGCCTTCAACTCGGCAGCCTTACGATCAGCTTCAGCTTTCTCAGCCATTTTACGCTCAATTTCAGCATGTTTAGCTTCTGCAGCCTTGCGTGCTATTTCTGCTTTTTCGGCAGCTAATTTAGCTTCTTCCGCTTTTTTACGAGCTAATGCTTCCTCAGCTTCTTTCGCTTTTTTAAGTTGTGCCTCTTTTTTAGCATCAGCAGCTGCTTTATCGCTCAATTTTTTTGTTTCTTCGTGAGCAATTGTTTCTGCCTGTTTTGCAGGAGTCATAGTAGATTTAGATGTATCTACAGTACCCTTATTGCTATCTTTACCATTGATAGGACCTACAGGAATTTGTGTACCACTTTGAGTTGGATGCCCCAAACTGTCTGTTACATCTTTTGGTACATTGACCGCAATAGTCTGATGTTTTTGTGGATTTGCAAGAGATTCAGGAATCAATAAGAATCGTATTGGCAAATTAGATGCACCTGCCGGCATGAAGTTTAATGTTAACAAATCGCCTGCATTATAATTACCCATAAGACGGCTATCTAATATAGTACCGTCCCCTAGTGCAGTAATCCCATCAGCACCACCGATATGATAGGTACGCGTATCGGTTTGACCTCTACGGGCACCTTGTTGATGAAGTGCTTTTACCGTAAAGGAGCCAGAATATGGCCCACCAAGAGGGTTAAAATACAATCTAAACGGTTCATTACCCTTTGTAGGAATTTTTAAAGTGTATGAAACACCATAGTTACCACGGTCACGAACAAATGCTTTATTTTGCATTTCATCTACACCATTGATAAAGGCATCCTCACGGTCATTACCAACTTCAACAAAAGCACCGCCTAAAGCAGTATCAAAAGGCGTGGTAACCTCCATATTACGCTTAGAACCAGTATATGTACCGCGCAATTGAATTTCATCAATAGGTAAGTTCTTAGCCCAATGTGATGCATCAACGGCGTCCATGCCCATAGGTAGCATCATAACGCGAGCAAAGATTGGCGCCTCTGTTTTAATATCTACAATGCCTGTAAATAATGCATCTTGATATACCGGTGTATTTTCTAAATCAGTAAAGATTAATTGTCGACCTTGGGGCGGAATGCTTAGCGAATATAAAGGTCTCGCATTAGGACTTTCATCTAAAGGATGCTCTAAATCCTTGCGGGATAAATCGCGACCAGCAGCAAAATAATCTGGCGTTGCCACAGATTTAAGCTGTCTCATTACATGAACAGTATTAGGATATGCCGTTTGATTTTCTAGTACAATAGCAATCTTATGGGGTTGATCCATTTCATTTACGTGATAAAAATAAATACGGCCATTCCCATTAATGGTACCAGCACTAAGTGTACCGCCTACTGGGCCTACATATTCAGGGCTATCCGATAATAGCAATGTATCCGTTTGAGACACCAAGCTTGGTGGCAACGGAGAAAACTGAAAATATCCAATTGATTGTAAATCTATATCACGAGCCTCTACATGGCCTGTAAGCGCAGCCATGGCGGCCATGGCCGCAGCTACACAATATTTTGATTTATAAGAAAACATATATTAATACCTCTATATTTCTTCAAGCCCCATAGGGTCATACGTAAGTGCTAATGCTTCGATTTTCTTTAAACGATGGCCAATACCCGACTTGGATAATTCGCCATCCATCAATTCTTCTAGCTCTTTTAAGCTCGCTTCTGGATTGTCCCATCTCAGTCTGGCTACAATCCTCAACTTGTCAGGCAATGCATCAATGCCAATTTCTCTATCGATGATTCGAATTGCTTTTACCTGACGTACTGCAGCATCTACAACCTTTTGTAAATTAGCGGTCTCACAGTTTACTTGCCGATTGATTTGATTTCGCACAGTCTTCATAATGCGCACATTTTCAAACTCCATCAAGGCTGATTGAGCCCCCATAATCTGCAAGCAATTCGTTACTGCGTCGCCTTCTTTAAGATATACTACATACTCTTCCTTACGCTCAGTCAAACCTGCATGAATATGAAATAACCGCAATACATGTATAATTTCCTTTGCAAAATTCTCATTCCCCGTCATAAACTCAAGATGATAATCACTTTGTGGCTTATTAACAGATCCTCCACCTAAAAAAGCACCCCGTAAAAAAGCACGTCGTGCCTCCATAGATTTAAGCCAACTACGAGGAATTTGTTCAGTTACAGGCCATAAAGCAAGATCTTCTAAAGCCTGTCGCCCTTCTATGGATGGCTCCACAGATAAGGTATACATATTTTTCTTACGCAAGTTAAGCCCTTGTCGTACTAATACATTGGTAGGCAATTCATATTGTTTCTTTAAGATGCCTAACAAGCGACGAGCTACTGCATTATTTGCAGTAGCTAATCTAATACCAACAGCGCCCTTCATCCCTAAAATGATAGATCCACCCATGCGCAATAAGCAAGACGCTTCAATTTTCATGGCCACATCTGCATCACTAGAGGATTCATATTGGCATAATTCATTTTTTACATCTTCAGCAAATGACATAGGTATCCCTTCTCATTAATGATCATCTCGTTGGAGATAATACTCTAAGATATGTGGTTCAGTATCCGATTGCATGGCGTGAACAATATCCATAATTACTTTACCCAACCGTTCTGGATCATGAACAGCTGGCTTTTTCGGACTAATTAAAGTAGCCCGAATCGTGCGAATCCCTTTAGCTTGTAGTTTCTTAGTATCTAATGCTACAGGCTCTGAACCTACGGCACTATATTGTTCTACCATTTGAATTGGTAGTGGACCATCGTTTGCCAGTACGGTATCTACAATACCTTCCCCACCATGAGCGATGAGTGCCTCCACATGATCACTAAGCGTATAACCTGAAGTTTCTCCAGGTTGAGTCATAACATTGGCAATATAAATTTTATTTGCCTTACTAGCACGTATATGAGATGCAATTTTATCAGTTAACAAGTTTGGAATGATACTTGTATATAAACTACCCGGTCCAAAAATGATGACATCTGCTTCATCGATAGCACGTAACGCAGCACCTTCCGGCTTTGGTTGCGCCGGTTCGCTATACATATGGCGAATGGTTTTACCAGAGTTTGGAATATTACTTTCACCTTCTACAATGGTACCATCTGTCATCTCAGCTACCAATTTAATGAACTCTGTAGATGAAGGAATTACACGACCGCGTACACGTAGTAATTTACTAGCTGCTTCAAGTGCTTCCTCCACATCGCCATCGTATACTTGAGCAAGTGCTGTAATAAAGAGATTGCCAAAACTATGTCCAGATAGCTCATTTTCCCCTTCAAAGCGGTAGCGGAAAAGATTTTCCATAACCCCTTCTTGTTCTGCTAATGCGACCAAGCAGTTTCGTAAGTCACCAGGGGCAATCATTTTAAAATCTTCCCGTAAACGACCTGATGAACCACCATCGTCAGCTACTGTAACAATAGCTGATAAATTAGATGTGTGTGTTTTCAATCCACGCAATAGATTAGACAATCCTGTACCACCGCCGATAACAACGATTTTAGGACCTTTATCGAGGCGTATATTTTGGAAAATAATATCTGACACCTTACTATCAGGATTAGGTAATACAGCACGAATAATCGTTTTAATAACCTTACTCGTACCGATTAACATTAACACAGCGCCAATCGATAGTACAACAGCGCCTACAGCAATGAGCACATTATAATTGTAAAAGCCCGTCATATTATAAGAAAAGGCTAATACAATATCTTCAAGAACGGCAAGCCATTGATAATTAAATATCAATGAAATGCCTATGATTAAAAGACCTACACCACAACTAAATAGGGCAAGCCAACGTTTTATATTTAGGCCCGGAATAAGCCACCGAAACCATCTTTTTCGCAACATATGAACCCCTATCTAGTTACCAAATGTTTTAATTTCATGAGGATTATAATCTTCTTCTACATTATTTTTCATCATATCTCGATGTTCTACAGAAACGCGATAGCCGTTTTCTAATAGATGCGAATATAATGCTTCTGCCATAGCCACAGATCGATGCATACCACCTGTACAGCCTACAGCAACGATAAATTGAGACTTCCCTTCTTGTTCATAATTAGGAACAAGAAAATCAATGGTATCAAAATAACGCTTTTTAAATTCCTCTGTAACTTCAAAAGAATGAATATATTCATTTACAGCTTTCACACGACCTGTTTTATGACGGAAATCTGGAATGTAGAATGGGTTTGGTAAAAATCGAACATCCCAAACCATATCCGCATCCAATGGTAATCCATATTTAAAGCCAAAGCTTACAACTGTAATAGACATGCCATGTCCTTCGTCAACTTGAGTGAATCGAGTTTTTAAATACTCTTTGAGGCTCGCAGTTTTCATATTCGTTGTATCAATAATGAAGTCTGCTTTATGTCGTACAGAATTTAATATCTGACGTTCTTCTTTCAAACCTGTAGTGATCATCCCATCTGGAGCCAGTGGATGGCTGCGACGACTTTCTTTATATCGTCTAATTAACGTCTCATCTGTAGCATCCATAAAGACAATTTCATAATCTACCTTCATTTCTCTTAATGTTTCAAGAGATGATGAAAGGGCTTCAAAGAATTCACCACCGCGAATATCTACAACTAAAGCTACACGGTTTGTACGTTCTCCACCTTGTCGACAAATTTCACTTAGCTTAGGAATCAGTATAGGAGGAATATTATCAATACATAGATAGCCCATATCCTCTAATGCTTGTAGAACCTGAGTTTTGCCGGCACCAGACATGCCTGTAACAATTAATAAACGAAATGCTTCCATAGTTTTACTCCATTATAAAAGATTCTTTTCTATCCAGTGAGCTACACCATCTTCATTATGATGACCACATACTTCATTAGCCACAGATTTTACATGTTCTGTTGCATTTGAAACAGCTACCGAATATCCCGTTTCACTTAACATAGAAATATCGTTCTCTGCATTTCCAAAGGAAACTATATTTTCAAGACTAAGATTATTATCTAGAGCTAATTGAGCTAATGCACGCCCTTTTGATACATTCGGTGCAGTGATTTCGAGGAAATCTCGTTGACTACGCACTAATGTAACTTGATTACCAACTAATGGGGTCAAGATATCAATAATTCTATCGATTCCTTCTTCTGTATCGATAGCAATGAGCTTATTGGGTTCTGAAGAAAGTGTATAAATTGTATCACCTAAAAACTCAGCTACAGCCCCTGTTTGCTGTTCATAATGATCGGATTGCCAATTTTTATGATGACACAGTAAATGATCATCTACGTACGATTGTATATGCCAACTATATTGTTGACCGAGTTGAAAAACACGATATACGACATCTATAGGAACAGTTTGTTCAAATAGCTTATATCCCGTTTCTAACTCCTGGATTAAACCACCAGAGAACAGTATCATAGGAACATTACCAAGTTGTAATGCTAATCCAATTGGTTTTGCCGTTTGATACATGCGTCCAGTTGCAATTGTTATACCAATTCCCTTCTGCTGCAAGCGATGCAATACATCAACTGTATACGCAGAAACTGTATTATCACTTCGAACTAACGTCTCATCACAATCGATGGCTACCATTTTTATATGAGAAAAAGAAGGATTCATTCTTACCTCCTTCACAAGAAAATCTAATACTCTTTATTATACCATTTATAATACTTATATAGATAGAAATATACAGTAATCCTCTATCAAAAATATTTTACTTCTCCCAGTAACAGAGCTTATAAATCACAAAATAAAAGATAAGTATTATTTGTATATAAGTTGATCTTTAATTATCAAAATTGCATAATAAAAGGCATTCTATATCAATTTGTTATAGGAATCTATAGATTATTCATAAAAAAAGAGACTCCCGAAGGAGTCCCTTTTATATGGTTAACTATCAAATTAGAATTTGTAGTTAAGGTCTGCACGGTAGAAGTCGTTAAGATCAGCACCGTCTTGAGTTTTCCAGTCGAAACCGTAGTTAGCGGACAAGCCAACGTTGTTTTGCAATGCATAGTTAACGGAAGCCATCCAACCTTTAGCATTTGTAGTGTAAAGGTGGTTGTAAGTAGTATCAACGATAGGAGCGTTAGCTTTAGCGTTGAAGTATTGGCCTTTAACATCCCAAGAACCTTTTTTAGCGATGTTGTAGTCGCCAAAGCCAAGACCTGCAGTCCAAGCTTGAGATTCATCAACGTGGGAGTCTTTCAACCATTCGCCACCAACCCAAACTTTGTCGAAGTTAGCATCAGCGTTGAAGCCGTAGATATTTTTGTAACCATTAGTGCTATCTTGGTTTACACGATCGTAGAAACCACCAACCATAGTGTGTTTACCTACTTTACCTTTTAAGCCAAGGTAAGTGTTAGTTACGTTTTGGTCTTTAGTTAAGCCAGCTGCTTCGCCGGATACCATGTAACCGTAAGCTGCTTGAGCCATAATTTTGTCGTTACCAGCGTTCAATTGAGCACCGTCGAAAGTACCGTCAAATGCTAAACCGCCACCGATAGTTTGGCCGAAACGACCAGCTTTCAAGGATACGCGTTCGCCGAATTTATGGTTTACATAAGCGCGATCGATTGTAGCATTGGAGTTACCACCGTTTTGGGAGTTACCCAATTCGAAGTTACCAGAAGTCAAACGAACAACTGCGTCAGTGCGATCGTTTACTTTTGCATTGAATTGTACACGAGCACGAGCGTCGAATTTGGATTTAGCATGTTCAGCATCTTGGTAACGAAGACGAGCATCACCAGTAACTTTTACGTTACCTACGCGGTCTTCCAAGCGAGCTACACGAACGCCCAAGTTGTTCAATTCGTTGGAGAATTCATCAGCCAAACGGTTGATCATAGCTTGTTGTTCAGCGTTAGCGCGGTCTTGGTTAGCCATAGCTTTAGCTACCATTTGAGCCATTTCGTAACGAGTGATGTTGTTTTGGCCTTTGAAAGTGCCATCTGGGTAACCATTAACGATACCAGCGTTTGCCAATTGGGAAACTGCTTGGTATGCCCAAGAATCTGGAGTTACATCGGAGAATGGGTTAGCTGCGAATGCAGTAGTTACACCCAAAACTGCTGTTGCTGCGAAAATTGCTGCGAATTGTTTTTTCATAGTTGAATTCCTTCTTTCTGAAAAAAATAGAAATATTAAATGTTACAAGTCATAACATTCACATTCTACTCTGTTCTTCAGATTAAGAATTTTTGGGAGTGTCCACGTTTCCTCGCCACATTCTACATCGAAGTTCTTCGTTTCATGTGTTTGTTACTTCTTGTAGGGTGATATTAGCACAACCTAATTTTCGTGTAAACCCTTTTTTCTCAATTTCATTCTCATTATAAAAATTTTATAATTTAAAATGACCCAAAATTCAGATTTTATCTGGTTTTATAAGGTCTATTTTTTTTCACTAAAAAAATCAAATTTATCTTTTTTCATACCAAATGAGATTTATTATCATATATATTATTAAGTTTTACTAATTAATGATACTATTATTAATTAGTATATACCCATTTTATGCATAAATGGTTCATAAACACCTCATACAATATATTGTGTGATAGATCTATATATATACTAATCAAATTAATTTTTAACGTTCACTATATATAGATTTATTTTACTATATATATACTATTATATACAAAAGAAAATATTACCGATTTATATGCAACAAAAAAAGACTTCCGAAGAAGTCTTTTTTTGTTTGTGAGGGAATTAGAATTTGTAATTTAATTCTGCACGGTAGAAATCGGAAAGATCGTTACCTTTTTGGTCTTTAGAGTTGAAACCATAACCAGCAGATAAGCCTACGTTATCTTGTACTGCGTAGTTTACGCTAGCCATGTAACCTTTGTAACCATTAGATGTATTTGTTAAGTCATATGCTTGGTCCCAAGTGGAGCTTACGATTGGAGCGTTAGCTTTTTGGTTGAAGTATTGACCTTTCACATCCCATGTACCTTTTTTAGCGATGTCGTAGTTACCATAACCAACACCAGCTGTCCAAGCTTGGGAATCATTTACGTTGGAAGCTTTTAACCATTCACCACCAACCCAAACTTTATCTTTACGGAAGTCTGCATTGAAGCCGTATACGTCTTGGCCATCAGAGCTTACTGTGGAACCGTTATGGTTCAAGTTACCGCTAGATAATTTAGAGTAGAAACCACCAACTGTGGATTCTTGACCAACTTTACCTTTAACACCTACATAAGCTACGGAAGGGTTATCGGATTTGGAGTTACCATCAGCAGCACCGGCCATCATGTAACCATAAGCACCTTGTACTTGAACTTTGTCATTACCTACGTTCAATTGAGCACCATCAAATGTATCATCGTACATTAAACCGCCACCAATTGTTTGTTGGAAACGACCACCTTTAGCAGATACTCTATTACCAAATTTGTGATCTACATAAGCACGATCAATTGTTGCATCAGCACCTTTTGTAGAATCACCGAATTCGTAATTACCTTTTACACGAACAACAGCTTCAGTTTTATCATTTACTTTACCGTTGAATTGAACACGTGCACGGCCATCTGTTAAGGATTTACTGTTATTTTTGTAAACGCCTTTATCTTCAGAACCTTGGTAACGGATACGAGCATCACCAGTTACTTTTACATTACCTACACGGTCTTCCAAACGAGATACGCGAACGCCTAAGCTGTTCAACTCATTGGAGAACTCGTCAGCCAAGCGATTAATCATTGCTTGTTGTTCTGCATTAGCACGATCTTGGTTAGCCATTGCTTTAGCTACCATTTGAGCCATTTCATAACGAGTGATATTGTTTTGGCCTTTGA
>NZ_UQYC01000024.1 GCF_900545205.1 uncultured Veillonella sp.
AGAAAGACCCTTATAGGGTCAGAGCAAACCACCCGTTCTACGGGTGGTTATGATTCTGACTATATATTTAAATCCTATGAAATTAGTGTTTTTAGACAGAGTGAGATTTGTTATACTAAATATAGTTATTCAGCTAAAAGAGAGGAGCTAGATTATGAAATTAAAGACGCGCGATATTGTATATATCGGATTTATTGCTGCCTTATGTGCAGTAGCAACAACAATTCGCATCGAAATACCAGGTGGTGCTATGGTTCATTTAGGATCTGCCGCATTATTTACATCATCCATTCTATTTGGTGGTTTATATGGTGGTTTAGGAGCGGCCATTGGCTCCGCATTATTTGATCTTTTTGGTGGTCATACACAGTATATTGTATTCTCGTTCTTTATTAAAGGTATTGCGGGTCTTATTGTAGGTGGTATGACAGCAGGTTACTTGCCACCATCCATTACAAAGCCCACAGCATCCTTTACACGTATTTTGATTGCTCTTATTATTGGTACAATTTGGACTGCCTTTGGTTATTTCCTTGCATGGTGGTTTGTTCTTGAAAGTGCAGCAGTAGCGGCAAGTAAAATTCAATATTCTTTGATTACAAGTGCAGCTGGTATTGTGGTAGCTATCGTATTGACACCTAAATTGCAATCTGTAGTTCGTAGATTATTTACAAAGAACTAAATAGAGTAACTAATGATAAATTACTAAAAACTATATATTGCTAACTAATAACTAATAATCCAAAATTGATCATTAGGCATAAATAAAAGAGTCTCCCTTAACTTATGTATTCAAGTTAAAGGAGACTCTTTTATTTATTATATTAGATTATGTAGTTACTATTCTTACCTAGAAATTACAGAGATCATTTAAATTTTCTGCCATTGTAGGATGTGTGAAGATTTGGTTCTTGAAATATGTATACGGAATGTTGTTATCCATAGCTACTTTAATCATGTTAATCAATTCTTCGGCACTTTGGGAATAGAGTGTAGCACCGAGGATTAAATTGCTTTCCGCATCTACCACAATTTTGAAAGCCCCTTTAAGGTTGTCATTTACATGAGCCCTTGGCATAGTGGCTACAAGCATTTCCTTCGTTTTAACAGTGTAACCTTTATTAATAGCATCCTCTTCTGTAAGACCAACACGAGCGAGTGGAGGTGTTAAGAAGGTGGTGTAAGGAATGTTTTTGCGATCTTTTAATGTATAGTGATCATTACCTGTAAGGGCACCAAATACGATGCGGAAGTCATCGAGAGAAATGTAGGTAAATTGCGGACCACCGTTTACATCGCCTACAGCATATACACCTGGAACGGAGCTTTCACAAGTATCATTTACTACGATTGCACCGCGTTCATTAGTAGTAATATCCGTGTTTTCTAAACCAATATTTGTAGTATTCGGTCTGCGACCTGTAGCATAGAGAACAGCATCAAAGGTATAGTTTTCATTATTAGCAGTGATAACAGGCTTGTTGCCGTCATTAGATACAGAATTTAGTGTAACAGAGTTTAAAATAGTAATGCCTTGTTCCGCTAAGTATTCATTAGCTAATTCTTGAACGATAGGTTCTTCGTGTTTTAAAATGTTAGCCTCAATATTGAATACAGTAACCTTTGTACCTAGTTTAGCGTATAGGCTAGCAAATTCTAGGCCAATAGGACCGGCGCCAATAATACCTAATGTACTAGGTTGAGGGGATAAATGTTGAATTTCTGTACTATTATAGAAACCTGATGCGGTATCGATACCATCAATGTTAGGTTTAATGGCTACAGCCCCTGTATTGATGATAATTGTGTCACCAGATAAAACAATTTTATCTTCCCCAGCTGTGACATCGATTTCTTTATTACTAATGAATTTGCCATGTCCAGTATATACATCGACATGTTCATTTGTATCTAACATACCGAAGTTTTTATTACGTAAACGAGATGTAACAACCTCTCGTTGGTTTAGTACTTGATCGTAAGATAAGCCTTTAGATGCGGCCACAATCATCGTCTTAGTAGGAATACATGCAATATTAATGCATGTGCCACCATACATGAGTGGATTTTCTTCAATCATGGCAACGGCTTTGCCCATAGAGCCAAATTTAGCAGCCATTGTTTTACCAGCTTTGCCGAAACCTAGGACGATAAGATCATAATGTTTGGTATTCATACAATACCTCCTATCTTTTATATTGAAAATATTAGATATCCTTATTATAGCATATTTGAGTATATATAAAAGTAAAATATGAAAATAATTATCTATAATTTAGATGTTAAGTATTTTTACTTGACACATCTTTTTTTATACTGTACCATATGTAAAGTAATATGACTTGACAGTGATGGAGGTGGCGAAATGGAAGAACGAGTGCTTATAAGTTTGCTCTTGGATTTCTATGGGCCATTATTGACGGACAAGCAACGCATGTCCTTACAACTTCACCACGAAGACGACATGTCCCTTGGAGAAATCGCTGAGGAACTAGGCGTATCACGGCAGGCTGTACACGATAACTTGCAGCGTGCTCGACACATTTTAAATGATTACGAATCAAAGTTGCACTTGGTAGAACAATATGAACAGCGTGAAGGTTTGCTTTCACAGTTGAAAGAAACCTTGCCTGAAGAGGTTCTAGCTGAAACTAAGGTGCAGAAAGTATTGGCGCAAATGGAGGGATATTATGGCATTTGATAGCTTGTCAGAAAAACTGCAAGAAGCCTTTCAATCCTTGAAGGGGAAGGGCAAAATTACTGAAGATGATGTCAATCTTGCGTTGCGTCAAGTGCGTACTGCATTACTAGAAGCAGACGTTAACTTTATGGTTGCGAAGGACTTCGTTAAGTCCATTAAGGAAAAGGCCCTTGGTGAAGAGGTGTTCGGTTCCTTGAATCCAGCACAAACGGTTATTAAAATCGTAAATGACGAGTTAACGGCGTTATTGGGCGGTACACAAAGTCGTATCATGATTTCCAGTAAGCCACCAACAATTATTATGCTCGTTGGTTTACAAGGTGCTGGTAAAACTACTACAGCTGGTAAATTGGCAGTATACCTTCGCAAACAAGGTAAACATCCAATGCTCGTAGCGGCCGACGTATATCGTCCAGCTGCGATTACTCAATTGCAAGTTGTAGGTAAGCAAATCGATATCCCAGTATTTGCTGATGAAACACCTGGTGCCAATCCAGTAGACATTGCACGCCGCGCTGTAGAGCAAAGCACGCATATGTTGAAAGATGTTGTTATCATCGATACAGCTGGTCGCTTGGCTATAGACGAAGTCCTTATGGATGAGTTATCCAACATTAAAGCCGCTGTTCGACCTCATGAAATTCTACTCGTTGTAGACTCCATGATCGGTCAAGATGCGGTAACAACGGCACAAACGTTTAATGAAAAATTAGGCGTTGACGGTGTTATCCTCACTAAACTCGATGGTGATGCGCGCGGTGGTGCTGCATTATCCATCAAAGCTGTAACAGGCTTGCCAATTAAGTTCACTGGTGTGAGCGAAAAAATGGATGGTTTCGATGTATTCTATCCAGACCGTATGGCTTCTCGTATCCTCGACTTGGGCGACTTTAAAACATTGATTGAAAATGTACAAGGCGCTATCGACGAAGAAGAAGCTCGTGAAATGGCTAAGAAAATGGCGAAAAATAATTTCACCTTGGATGACTTCTTGAAACAGATGAACCAAGTAAGAAAGTTAGGGCCATTACAAAATATTATTGGTATGTTGCCAGGCATGGGACAAATTAAGGATCAATTGAAAGACCTTGATTTGAACAGTAAAGAGGTGCGCCGTATTGAGGCTATCATTACATCCATGACGGCTGCAGAGCGAGAAAATCCAAGTATTCTTAATGGTTCTCGCCGCAAGCGTATTGCATTAGGTTCCGGTACTCAGGTACAAGATGTAAATCGCTTGTTGAAACAATTTGAAGAAGCGCGGAAGATGATGAAGCGCATGCAAGGTTTACGTGGCGGTAAGGGCGGCTTCCCAGGAATGCCTAAATTACCGTTTATGTAATACATGGGCAGGGGCGCTGAACCTGTCCACCCATATCAGTATAAGGAGGTGAATTTCACATGTTAAAAATTCGTTTGACTCGTTTAGGTGCTAAAAAAGCTCCTTTCTACCGTATCGTTGTTGCTGACGCACGTGCTCCACGTGAAGGTCGTCCTGTTGACACTATTGGTCAATATGATGCTACTAAACAACCAGCTATCGTTAATGTAGACGAAGAAAAAGCTTTGGCTTGGTTAGCTAAAGGTGCTCAGCCTACTGACACTGTTCGCTCCTTGTTCAAAAAACAAGGCGTTATGCAAAAATTTGCTGACGCTAAAAAGTAATTAATAGAGAGGCATACTGTGATGATAGAATTAATTTCATTAATTGCGAAATCATTAGTGAAGCAGCCTGATGCCGTATCTGTTACCATGGTCCAAAAGGGGAATATGGAAGTTTACGAACTTCATGTAGCCCCAGAGGATATGGGCAAAGTCATCGGAAAGCAAGGACGAATAGCGAAAGCGATTCGCGCTGTGGTGAAAGCGGCGGCTATTAAAGAGAACAAAAAGATATCTGTTGATATTGTCTAAAAGGGAGTATTCCAATGGAAGAAATGACATTACGTGTCCCTGTAGCAGTAAAAGCAAAAGTAACAGAAGACTTGAAAGCGAAAATTGTATCTGATCTTGAAACTCGCCTTGATATGGTGAATAAAGATTTGGAAGCAATTGAGTTCCAAGCTCAACGTATTTTGGCTGATGCGGCTAAAGTTGATGCTACAAGCCTTACTGCAATTCGTCAACAAATCGACGAAGAGAAAAATAAACGCTTGGCTTTCAAAGAAGAAGTAACAGCTAAATTGAAAGACGCTCAAGAATTGTCCTTAGGAACTGAAATTCCTCAAGGTACATTAGAGCAAACAGTTACCGTTAAAATCGGGGATAATTTGGATGCCATGATGGGCGCTGAAATCCTATTAGAAGACGGTAAAATCGTTGCGTTTCGTCAATAATGAAGCCTAACGATTTCATCACTATAGGTGTTATCATCGCCCCGCACGGCGTGCGGGGTGATCTTCGTATTATGCCTCAAACCGATTTTCCAGAACGGTTTATGCATATGGATGCCTGTTACATCGATGGTAAAGAATACCACGTTGCATCCGCACGATTTCACAAACAATTTGTATTAGCATCCTTTAAGGAAATTCCTGATCGCAACACAGCTGAATTATTCGGTAAGAAAGAAATTCAAGTGCGTCGTGAAGATTTAGTGGAATTGCCAGAAGGTCGCTATTACATCTTTGATATTATTGGTCTCGAAGTACAAGATACAAAAGGCAATGTGCTTGGCACAGTGACTGATGTATTACAACCGGGTGCTAATGATGTCTATGTGGTTTCCAAAGATGGGGAACCAGATCAATTATTTGCAGCCATTGAAGATGTTGTTAAGGACATCGACGTGGAAAATAATTTAATGATCGTAGATCCGCCTGAATGGATATAATCCTTTAGGCGGTTTTGTTTTATCTACATATAGGTATATTATGGTAAAAGTTATATAATATAGCTATATATAGATAATGCTAATGAGTTTATGTGAGTTAATAAGTATAGGGGACGGTCTATGCGTATCGATATCGTATCTTTATTTCCTGAGTTTTTTGATGCCTTTTTTAGTCATTCCATCATAAAACGGGCTATCGAAGCAGAACGATTGTCTATGGCTGTAACTAACCCTCGAGACTTTAGTCATAATAAACATGGTCAAGTTGATGATACACCGTATGGTGGTGGGGCTGGTATGCTCATGATGGCACCTCCCATTTTTGAAGCGGTGGAATCTGTTATTGCTCAATATGACAATACGCTTAATAGTAGCTATACTACTGATGAGATGTGTGATGAAATGAGTCTTATTGGTAATCCTAGTGAAAGTATACGACGTCGTATTATTTTCATGGGTCCTACAGGCCAGCCTTTCACACAGGAGAAGGCTCGTGAACTAGCTATGTACGATCAAATAGTCCTCATTTGTGGTCATTATGAAGGTGTAGACTACCGTGTAGAGGAACATTTAGTAGATGAAACGATTTCTATTGGTGATTATGTATTAACTGGTGGTGAGTTGCCAGCTATGGTTGTAGCCGATGCAGTAGCTCGCATGATTCCAGGTGTACTAGGTGCAGCGAGTGGGGCACAGGAGGATTCTTTTTATGAACCTTTGTTAGAATGCCCTCAATATACAAAGCCCCCTGAATTTAGAGGCTGGTCTGTACCAGATGTATTGAGAAGTGGTCATCATAAAAATATTGCTACTTGGCGTCAAAAAGAAGCACTTAAAAGAACTCGGTTGTTACGTCCAGATTTATTGGAACGTCCATTAACAAAAGAAGAGATTAAGCTTTTAAAAGAGATAGTTGAGGAAGAGTCTGTAAGACTTAAAGGTGAAGAATGAAAGCGTTAGTATTAGGCGCCACTGGTGCAGTGGGCCGTCATATTGTAGACACGTTAATTGATAATCATGAGATTCAAGACATTCATGTATTTGTACGTCGTCCAGTAACATATACATCTCCAAAGGTAACAGTTCATATTGTTAATTTTGATGAACCTCGTGAATGGGCACACTTAGTGACAGGGGATATTTTATTCTCTGCTATGGGTACAAACCGTAAACAAGCGGGCTCTAAAGAAGCACAATGGACTGTAGATTATACGTATCAGTATGAAATGGCGCGCATTGCAGCTCAAAATGGTGTGAAAAAATATGGTTTAGTATCCTCTTTGGGGGCAAATCCAAAATCTCCATTCTTCTATATGTCCATGAAAGGACAATTAGAAGATGTTATTTTAGAGTTGCCTTTTGAAGCGATTGTTATTGCTCGTCCAGCTACATTGATTCGAGAAGAACCTAAGTTGGTGGAACGCATTAGCTGTGCTGTATTTGGTGTTATCAACAAAGCTCATATATTAATGAGCCAAGAACCCGTAAAGACGGTTGACGTAGCAAATGTCCTTGTAAAAGCTACAATAGGGCAGCAGTATGGCATTTCCATTATTGAAAATGAAACGATTCATGAGCGGATAGGCTATTTTAAAGCTTAATTTCATTAAATCCCGTTTTGGAGAGGGAATAGGCCGAGATCCATATGATTTTACCTATTCGAGCGAGGTTATGTATGGAGTTTAATTGTTGTGATGTCCTTGAGGTACAGGGCAGTCGTTATGTAATAACTGAAAAAATTAAATATAATGAGATTATTCCAAAAGCAGATCAGGAACAGGCCTATAAAGCTAAGCCGTCAATGCAAAAATCACCTGGAGATTATTGGCACGAATATGGTCTCGAGGATGTTGAGGGGTCCGATAAAATATGGGTTACCATTGAATACAATGATAATGAATGGTGCACTGTATCTAGAACATCTTATCGCAAACGAGCGCCGAAGGGTTTTACGTTACATCAAATCGGTTTGGAAAAGGTTGTAGCTGTAGATGGTGATAGTGGTGCTTCTGTAGGTGACCGGGCTGGCTACAAGGAATACCAATTGCCTTGTGAAGGCGGTGCTAGTGTATTCTTTGAAGAAAACTGGTTTAAAGGGGAGAAGATGTTCGCCGAAGGGGCACGTGTTCCTTTGAGGAATATTCGTCTCTGTAATGATGCAGAAGCTAATGCTATTAGTAAAAAGAAACGGAATCAACGGCTGAAAAAACGCTTTGAAGGAGTTGCTACTTCTATAGGGATCGGTGTATTATTTTTACTATTTCTGTTTTGGTCGGACAATGATTTGTCTTGGCATAGTATACGCGCTATGTTTGGAGTGCCTTATACGGCAAAAGAACATATGCATGACACATCTGCATATTATACAAAAACAGATTCGGATGGCGATTATGTATACACGTCTTCGTTGGACCCTGTTAGCACCGCATTAGATTTGATTGATTCTGTGAATGGTGATATTAAAAATGAGCGGGACAACTTAGAAGAGGGACATGAAGTTATTGTATTTTATTCTGGGGACTTGGTGTATATCATTACCAATACGGATGGACAAACTAAGGTTAAGGTATGTGAACAATCAAAATTGACACAAGAGGATTGGAAAATTATTGATCGCACATTTATCAGCTCTCATATACTCGATAACTATGCGACCATGGTTCGCCTAGGGGATAATACGGGACGCGAACGGTTGTATCCTACCAGCAACTCTAACAACACATCCAATACAAAATTATATTATTAGGAGGCTTATTATGATTTATATACCAGATATATTATTGACGATTTTTTATGCTTGTTTTGGAATTTTCTTAATGTTAACTGCCAACACGGTTATTGATTTTTTTGTACCTGGTAAATTTAGTGAAGAAATTAAACGTGGTAATTGTGCTGTCGCATGGCTCTCAGCAGGTTCATTTATCGGCATTGGTGAAATCTTGCGCGCTGTCATCATGTCTCCTGTAGTGGCTACAGCTGATACATCTTTATTGCACGGTGTGGTGGCAAGTATCGTATATGCTATTTTAGGCATTATATTGTTTGTAACAGGCTATATGTTTATTAATTTATGGCATCGAAAATATAATTTATCTGAAGAGATTATGCGTGGTAATACTGCAGCGGGTATCCTCGTATTTGGTATCTTTGTAGGTCTTGCTCTCGTTGTTAGTGGTGCTGTGCACTAAGGGAGTGTCCTATGTATAAGCCAAGTAAGAAAACTCTATACATAACGAGTGCTTTTGCCGCTGTAGCGGGCCTCGTTGGTGTGTATTCATACTGGAATGACATTGCTTATGTTGTATGTGATAAAATCTATCCTGAAGCAAATGACGGGGAAGTTCGATTAAAGGATAATCAAGGTAATCGTTATTCTCTATTAAACCATGGAGATGGTAAAGAAACAGCTTTATATGATGATAACCGGTCTGTTACCTTTCACCGCGACACTAGTGGAAATTTAGTATGGGACGCTGGTTTAGCGGGGCTGTTACCTAGTATTGCAGCAGGCTACTATATTTTTCATGGATTTAATCCACCTACAGCGCGTATGGATGGAAGAACTATGACCTATCGTGTGGCAGCCCCTTTAAAACCCTATGAGGAGCCTAATGTATATACAACAACAGGTTCAAATACGCATAGTTCTTTAGGACGACGTACGTATAAAGACTATGAGAAGCGTAGAAGTCAAAAAGCTTCTTCTATAGGTCAAAAGTCTGGTTTTGGTAGTGCAGGTGTACGTTCTAGTAGTTCCTAATGGAGGCCGATATTATGAAATCGTATATAGATGAACTTGATACGAATATATTGCCCTTTGTAGATTATGAGGGCTATGATGATCGGTATCCTGCGCTTTCTACACAATCTTTTCCGGCTGATTTTTATGATGAAATTCGACATGCGTCGCGCATGTTATTTCAAATATTTTGTAAAGCCGCTAAGGTATTTCAACAGGCACCTGATGAGTTTGCTCTCAATATGGATATGCCCGAAAATTTGATTCCCTATTTACATCGTGGGAATCCATTGGGCTTACCTACATGGTTATCTCGATTTGACTTTGTCCTTGATGATAGAGGACAATTGCGCATGGTCGAGATTAATGCGGATACACCCTGCTTTCTAATTGAAAGCTATTATGCTAATGGTGTAGCGGCACGATATTTCGATAAAGTAGATCCTAATATAGATGCTTATAATGAACTTGAACGTTTTTTGAAACGCGTATATGAAGGAACATCTCGTAAAAAATATAGTGTGACTAATAAACAACATAATATGATGACGGATAATGAAACAGAACCCTTTGTTTTCGGGTGCTTTCATGATTATTTAGAGGACTATGGAACTACACAGTTTCTCTTACAGGCTATGAAATCAGCATGCCCAGAAGCAGATGTTCGATTCCTATCCTTTTATGATATGGTCATTGATGATGAGGGTATTCTATTATCTGACGGTGGTCATGCAGCCAACCTGTATCGTTTACATCCCATGGAACTATTGATTGATGAAACTACAGCAGATGGTGAACCACTAGGTGAAATGTTTTTAGATTTGTATAATGAATACCGCTTTAATCTATTTAATCCACCAGAGGCGATTATTTTACAGAATAAATCGTTTATGTCCTTAGTGTATGCTCTATACTTAACAAACCAATTTTTTACTGCCCCTGAGCGAGATATTATCGAGCGCTATTTGACGCCGTCCTATTTTGAAAGTGATTTCTCGAACCTTGATGATGGACTTTATATTCAAAAGGAAATTTGGGGCCGTGAAGGGCGAAATATTCAGGTTGTTCAAAAACGTGGAAATCAAGCTGAACTATACATGGAGAAATTTGTAGATAACTATGATGATATAGTTTGTCGGGACAGTAAAAAGGTTATGTATCAGGACTTTATTAAGCAGAAACACTTTACTCATACCGTAGATAGTGGTACGAAAGAAGGCTGTTTGACATTATCTTGCTTTATGCTTGGCGATCAAGCTTCTGCAGTCGGTTGTCGTTTTTCTCCAGAAGAGATTGCCGGTACTGAAGCTTATTTTGTACCGCTTTTAATCGATTAATTTTATTTTGTATTTTTTATTGTTGTGGAGATATAGGGCTTTGGCTAATTTATATATTGGACTTGTTCATTATCCAATTATGAACAAGCATAAAGAGGTCATTACGACGGCCATTACAAATTATGATATTCACGATATTGCACGAGCATCTATTACCTATGATGTATCTAAATATTTTGTGATTCACAATATACCTGCTCAGCGTGAGTTGGTGCGCACCATCATGGAACATTGGAAATCTGGATTTGGTTCTACTTACAATCCAGATCGCAAGGATGCTTTCACCGGCGTGGAGTTGGTTAACTCTATTGCAGTAGCAGTGCGAATGATTGAAGACCTAGAAGGTATGAAACCTATTGTGGCGACAACAGATGCGCGTACCTATGATAATACAATTTCCTATGCACGGATGCGTGAACATCTTGAAAATGAGGGGCGCCCTGTGTTAGTATTATTTGGTACCGGTTATGGTATGACAAAAGAAACGATGGAAAGCTTTGACTATATTTTAGAACCTATATATGGCCATGGTGAATACAATCATTTATCTGTGCGTAGTGCTGTATCGATTATCCTTGATCGGCTGCGGGGCGAGGCATGGTGGAATAAATAGGAGGCGTCTATGTCAGGACATTCAAAATGGGCAAATATTAAACATAAAAAAGGTAAAACCGATGCATTGAAGGCTAAATTGGCTACGAAAATCGGTCGTGAAATTACTGTAGCAGCACGTATGGGTGGTGCCGATCCAACAGGTAATATGCGTTTGAAATTGGCTTTACAAAAAGCTCGTGAAAACAATATTCCTAAGGATAATATTCAACGTGCTATCGATAAGGGCGTTGGCGCTACGGATATGAACGCATACGAAGAAATCGTATATGAAGGTTATGGTCCTGCCGGTGTTGCCGTTACTGTAGAAGTTATGACGGATAATCGTAACCGTGCGGCTGCCGATGTGCGTCATGCTTTCTCCAAACAAGGTGGTAATCTTGGTGAAAGCGGTTGCGTAGGCTGGATGTTCAAATCTAAAGGCGTTTTCGTTATCGATAAAGAAGGTCATGACGAAGATGAATTGACTATGCTTGCTCTTGAAGCAGGTGCAGAAGATCTTAAGTCTGAAGATGATGTATTTGAAATTTATACTACTCCTGAAGACTATGATGCTGTAGAAGCAGCTCTTGCTGATGCGGGCATTGAAACAGAAGTAGCTAAAATTACCATGATTCCAGATACAACTATTGAGTTGACTGGTGATGATGCTGTAAAAATGCAAAAAATGCTCGACGTATTGGATGATCTTGATGATGTACAAAACGTATATCACAATGGTATCTTGCCAGACGACGAAGAAGAATAATTATGATAAGGAGCACTTTAAAGGTGCTCCTTTTTTATGTATTTTTTAGAGAACCATTGGGAATAAGAAAATTAATGAGTTTCTTATAAAATTTCTATGGAAATTCATGAACTTCGATGTGGTATTGTGCTATAATAAAATAGATTATGTAATGGAGGTAGGCGACAGCTTATCTCATTTTTAAACTAAGGGGGTTAAGGTGCGAATTATAGGTATTGACCCAGGCACGGCTATATGCGGTTATGGCATTATTGACGTGAAGGGGAGCAAATTAACACCTGTAGCCTATGGGGCTATCACAACTCCTAAGGAATTAACAGATTCACAGCGGTTGGAAATTTTATTTAATGACCTAAGTGATATTCTAGAGGAATTCAAGCCTGATAAGTTCGGGGTAGAAGAATTATTCTTCAACCGCAATGTAACGACGGCCATCAAGGTCGGTCAAGCACGTGGTGTTATCTTATTAGCGGCTGAGCAACAGCGTATTCCTATTTACGAATATACACCGCTACAAATCAAGCAAGCCGTTACAGGTTACGGCAAGGCTGATAAGAATCAGGTCATTTATATGACAATGAATATTTTGGGGATTCGTGAGAAAATTAAGCCCGATGATACGGCAGATGCATTGGCTGTCGCTATTTGTACGGCTCATAGTTCTCACAATGATAGATTGAAGAGGTTGGTATAATGATAGGGTATGTACGGGGTATCGTAACACATCTCTTTAAAGAGTCTTGTTACGTAGATGTACATGGCGTAGGGTATCGTGTATATGTGCCGACCACTACGCGACAACAATTGATTGAAGGTCATGAGGCAACGTTATTCACGTATCTCAACGTACGTGAAGATGCGATGCAACTCTATGGCTTTTGGACGGAAGAGGAATATGAGTTGTTTATTTTACTCATTTCTGTTTCTGGTATAGGGCCTAAGGTGGGGCTTGGCATTTTGTCTGGCATGACACCAGAGGCTTTCAAATTAGCTGTTATTAATGGGCAGGTACAGCAATTAACAAAGTTACCTGGTATTGGAAAGAAATCTGCAGAGCGACTTGTTCTTGAACTAAAGGATAAGTTAGCGAAGATGACGCATATATCTGCAGAATCACCAGCAGCTATACAGCCGATTGGCGTTGCCGCTAGTGATGCTACCGGTGAGGCTATTGAGGCTCTTGTGTCGCTAGGCTATTCAGAACGAGATGTGGCTGACATTGTAGAGTCTTTAGATGATGGTAAACGCGATGTATCTGAGTTGATTAAGGTCAGCTTGATTGAGCTTGGGAAAGGACGATAAGGATGAACGAAGAAGTACGCCTTGTCGGAAATGGCGAGCACGAAGAAGATATGTGGCAATATAGCCTACGACCAAAATTCTTTAACGAATATGTAGGTCAAGAAGAGGCTAAAGGCAATCTAAATGTCTATATTCAGGCGGCTAAGCAACGTGGTGAAGCATTGGACCACGTATTGCTCTACGGGCCACCAGGTCTTGGCAAGACTACACTGGCAGGTATTATTGCGAATGAATTGGGTGTTAACTTTCGCATAACCTCTGGTCCTGCTATTGAAAAGTCTGGCGACTTGGCTGCGATCTTAACGAATTTAGATGATCACGATGTATTATTTATCGATGAAATTCATCGCTTGTCTCGCAGTGTAGAGGAAGTATTGTACTCTGCTATGGAGGACTATGCAATTGATATTATCATCGGTAAGGGCCCAAGTGCTCGAACGGTGCGCATTGATTTACCAAAGTTTACTTTGGTAGGTGCCACAACACGGGCGGGGGCTTTGGCAGCGCCTTTGAGGGACCGCTTTGGTATTATTAACCGGTTGGAATATTATAAACAACCGGAATTAGAGTTTATTGTGACTCGGGCGGCAGAAATACTCAATATTGGTATTGAGCCGACTGGGGCTAGCGAAATTGCGCGACGTTCAAGGGGAACGCCGCGTATCGCAAATCGTCTACTTAAACGGGTACGTGATTTTGCACAAGTCATAGGTGATGGGGTTATCACTCAAAGTATTGCAGATGATGCGTTACAGCGTTTATATATTGACAAAGAAGGGCTCGATCGAATCGATCGACGTGTGTTGGAGTGTATTATTGAAAAGTATGATGGCGGTCCAGTAGGAATAGATACCATTGCAGCCGCTATCAGCGAAGAGAGAGATACCATCGAAGATGTGTATGAACCATATTTGATGCAATTAGGATTTTTAGGACGTACACCGCGTGGGAGGGTGGCTACTAAACTTGCCTATGAGCATTTAGGTATTTCACAGACAGGGAAATAACAATGAAAACGAAACGATTACAATTGATGATAATGGCAACTTTGTTTTTAGGTGTAAATATTGGCGGTGCATCTGTTGCACAAGGGGCTACATTGCAACATAAAAGTGCAGTAGTGACTAAAAAGCCAACGCCGAAATCAACAGTATCTACAACAAATGTATCGAAAGTAAATACGACGAAGCGGTCAACTTTTCGACCACTTGTAACTAAACCGGCTCCAAAGCCTGTGACAAAAGTGACTACAAAGTCTAATGCAACTAAGGCTGCAGCAACAGCTCAAAAGCCTGTTGCAAAATCTACAGTTATTAGTGCCAAGGCTACAACGGTAAAGCCAGCTGCATCTAAGGCTGTAAAAACTTCTGATGCCAATAGTATTAAAGCTAATACGGCTGCTATTACGCGTAATAAAGTAGGTTCTGTTGTTACACCTGCTACGGAGCGTGTAGAAAATGTACCAAATGTACGCGTGTTATTGGGTAGTCGCAGTTCCGATGCTACAGTTACATCTACTGCTAATCTGGTTGTGTTAAATAGTGCTAATGGTCAAGTAAGTACAATCAGTGCAAACCGTGGTACCTCTGTTGGTATTCGAAGTGGGAAAATTGCTGTCAATGGCAAGGCCATTGATACGGTAGTTACATTAAAACCAGCCAATAGTGATGCACCATTCTTGTTTGAAGGCAAAGGCTATCGTGGAGGACTTACATTACGTGCTAATAATGGAAAGATGATGGTCATTAATTCTGTACCTCTTGAAGACTATCTTTATGGCGTAGTTCCGCAAGAGGTCGTTCCATCTTGGCCTGCAGCTGCACTAGAAGCACAAGCTGTAGCGGCTCGAACTTATGCTCTTCACACTATGGAAGAGAATAAAGGTAAACTGTATGATGTGAGTACGTCCACAGATCACCAAGTCTATAATGGGGTTAGTGGTGAAACGCAAGCTACTACAAATGCAGTTAATAAAACAAAGGGGATGGTTATGTTATATAATCAACGCCCTATTAATGCTTTATTCCATTCTGATGGTGGCGGCTATACTGAGGATAGTGTCAATGTTTGGGGTAGCGATGTACCGTATTTGAAAGGTGTAAAGGATTTTAGTACTGGCACATCTACATCGAACTGGACAGTGACTACTTCTCGTCAGGCCCTTGAAAGTAAGCTTAACGCAGCTAGTAAAGGGGTTGGCAAATTGAAGAGCATTCAATTGACACCTCTTGGCAAGCCAGGTCAACAAACATCTGACCGCGGTGTATCTGGTCGCATTAAGAGTGCTACTTTCATAGGTACCTCTGGCAAAACGACCATTGATGGGGATTCTTTACGCAGTATTTTAGGCTTGAAATCAACACTATTTGATTTTTATGTAAATCATAACCCAGCTAAAGATACAGGTAAGGCGTATCATAATTTTACTGGTAGCAATGATACTGTCTATATTAAAGGCCACGGTTGGGGACATGGTCTTGGTATGTCTCAATGGGGCGCTGCAGAAATGGCTAAGCGTGCGACACCAGGGGATACAAATTATTACCAAACTATTTTGCGTCACTACTATAGTGGCATTACATTAAAGAAAATGTACTAATAAGGATTGCGATGAAAGTTACAGATTTTGATTATGAATTACCAGAGGAACTAATTGCTCAACATCCTGTAGAGCCTCGTGATACAGCGAGACTGTTGACCTTAGACAAGGTTACAGGTGAGGTTGCGCATAAAGAGCATTTTTACGATTTGCTAGATGAACTCCACGAAGGTGATGTACTTGTATTTAATAATACAAAGGTTATTCCTGCGAGATTATATGGCCAACGTCAAGGCTCTGGTGGCAAGGTTGAGGTGTTGCTCCTCACACCATGTGGTGAAAATCGCTGGGAATGTCTTGTTAAACCTGGTAAAAAATGTCCTATTGGTCAAGTTATCGAATTTGATGACCGATTAAGTGGGACCGTTATAGATAAAACAGAATTTGGAGGTCGTATCATTGAATTCACTTGCGATGGTGTATTTGACGATGTGATACAAGAAATTGGTGAAATGCCATTACCTCCATATATTCATGAGAAGTTAGAAGATAAAGATCGTTATCAAACTGTTTATGCTAAGGAAAAAGGTTCAGCTGCAGCTCCAACCGCAGGGCTTCACTTTACACCTGAACTATTAGAAAAGATAAAAGCGAAAGGTGTAGAGTTAGAATTTGTTACATTGCATGTTGGCCTTGGAACATTTAGACCTGTATCAGCAGAGACAATTGAGGACCATGAAATGCATAGTGAGTTTTTCGTCGTTTCTCAAGATACAGCTGATCGTATTAATGCGGCTAAAAGAAACGGACGCCGTATTATTGCGGTAGGTACTACTTCTGTGCGTACTCTTGAGTCAGCTACTAATGATGGCGGTGTCTTACAAGGCATTAGTGGATGGACACAAATCTTTATCTATCCTGGCTACAAATTTAAGATGATTGATGCATTGGTAACGAATTTCCACTTGCCTCAATCTACATTATTAATGTTGATTAGTGCATTGGCTGGTCGTGAACACTGTTTAGCGGCCTACGAAGAAGCTGTACGCGAACGTTATCGTTTCTTTAGCTTCGGCGATGCTATGTTTATACGTTAGGAGGGACTATGCCGAGTATTATTTATGAATTACAAAAGACATGTCCTCACACGGGGGCTCGTGCTGGTTTATTGCATACGCCACATGGTACCTTCCAAACGCCTATGTTTATGCCTGTAGGTACACAAGCTACAGTTAAAACTATGACGCCTGAGGAATTAAAGGCGATGGGTTCTCAAGTCATCTTGAGCAATACATACCATTTATTCTTACGTCCTGGTCCTGAACTCGTAGAAGAAGCAGGTGGGTTACATAAATTTATGAACTGGGATCAAGCTATTTTAACTGATAGCGGTGGATTCCAAGTTTTCAGCTTAGGCGATATGCGTAAAATTACTGAGGAGGGTGTAACCTTTAGATCTCATATTGATGGGTCTAAACAGTTTTTATCTCCAGAGGTGGCAACAAAGGTACAAGAGCAATTAGGTTCTGATATTGCCATGGCTTTTGACGAATGTATTCCCTATCCAGCGGATCATGATTATGCGAAACGCTCAACAGCTCGTACCACACGTTGGGCTCATCGTTGCCAAGAGGCTCGTAAAGCCCATGACCGTCAAGGTATGTTTGGTATTGTTCAAGGTGGTATGTACAAAGATTTACGCAAGCAAAGTGCGGAAGAACTCGTAGCTATGGATTTTGAAGGCTATAGTATCGGTGGCTTATCCGTCGGAGAGCCTCATGATTTGATGAATGAAATCTTAGAATATACTACGCCACTATTGCCAACTAACAAGGCTCGTTATTTGATGGGTGTTGGTACGGCGGATTGCCTTGTAGAAGGCGTAGCACGTGGTATTGATATGTTCGACTGCGTGTATCCTACACGGGTTGCTCGAAATGGTATGGCTATGACTTGGAATGGTCGCCTTAATATTCGAAATGCGCAGTTTGCTCATGATTGGGGCCCGTTAGAAGAAGGCTGCCAATGTTATACATGTAAAAATTATTCTCGCGCTTATATTCGTCACTTGTATAAGGCGGAAGAAATTTTGGCATTGCGTCTCGTAACTTACCATAATCTTTACTTCTTGCTTGAGTTTATGCGTCAAATGAGACAAGCCATCTTGGAAGATCGGTTCCCCCGATTTAGAATGCAATTTTGGGATAGCTTTAAAAAATAGCAATTAAGTCTAGTCAAATCTATATTAGGTGGCTATACTAGAAAAGAAAAACATATTTATTATACTAGGAGGATAAAATGGAAGATATTTTACAAGTGTTGCAAACTAGCTGGCCTATTTTGTTGATGGTCGTAATCTTTTATTTCTTATTGTGGCGTCCACAAAAGAAACAACAAAAAGAGCGCGCTAATTTGTTAGGCAGCTTGAAGAAAGGCCAAAAAATCGTTACTATCGGCGGTATTTATGGCGAAATCGTTGAACTTGATGATGAAAAAGTAAAGGTTCAAGTATCTGAAAAAGTAGAGTTAACATTTGCACGTTCTGCAATTGCTAACGTTCTTTCCAAGAAAAACAAGGAAGAAAAATAATGAATACAAAGGAAGCAGTGCGCCGGGCGTGCAAGGCCCAGCGCGCTGCTTTATCCGTTGCTGATTGTCATAGATGGACTACGCTTTTGACAGATCAAATTGTTAATAGTCCTGAGTATATATCAGCTAATACCATTATGGCCTATTTGGCGATGCCCAAGGAGGCCAATTTAGACGATGTTATTCGTCATGCTTTAGAACATGGTAAATCCGTATATGTTCCAGTATGTACAGATAAGACGACCATGATTGCCGTTCGTCTTAAGTCTCTAGAATCTATCACTCGTGGTGTGTTAAATATACGCATTCCCTCTGAGCCATACGAGGTTATTAATCCACATGACTTGGATTTGATTTTAGTGCCTGGTGCTGGCTTTGACCGTCAAGGCGGTCGCATGGGGATGGGGAATGGGTATTACGATCGATTTCTCAAGGAACTTTCACCACGTACATTTATGGGCGTATGCTGGTCAGTACAATTGTGGGATACACCAATCCCAATGGATGAACTGGACCAACGGATGAGCAAAATTGTAACGGAGCAAGGCGTTATACATTGCGTATAGTAGTAGAAGGGAGCAACTATTTTGAACGGTAAAGCTATTATCAAGTTTTTAGTAGTCATTGCTGCCATCATTGGATTGTTTGCGTATTTTATTCAACCATTAGCAGGCTCTTTGAAACAAGGCCTAGACTTGCAAGGTGGTACGCACATCGTATTGGAAGCAGAGGACTCTGCCACTGGTACAGCTGACAATGATGCAGTGGAACGGGCGAAGCAAATCTTAGAGCGTCGTATTAATGAAATGGGTTTGTCTGAACCACTAGTACAACGTGAAGGTGCTCGTCGTATTATCATCGAATTGCCAGGTGTAAAAGATCCTGACGAAGCGATTAAACGTATCGGTAAGACAGCAGTCTTGGAATTTAAAAACGACCAAGGTCAAACTGTTATGACTGGTGATGATTTAAAAGATGCAAAAGAAGAGTTAGGTCAAAATAAACAACCACTCGTTGCTATTGAATTAAGCGATGAAGGGGCTAAGAAATTTGCTGATTTAACATCTAAAAATATTGGTCGTCGTATTGCCATTACATTGGATGGTAAAGAATTGACTAATCCTGTAGTACAACAAGCAATTACAGGTGGTAAAGCAACTATCTCTGGTAGTCAAAGCTTAGAAGAAGCTAAAGACTTGGCTATTTTATTACGTTCTGGTGCATTGCCTGTTAAAATTAATGTATTGGAAGTACGTACAGTTGGTCCTTCTTTGGGTCAAGACTCCAAGGATAAATCTGTTGTAGCCTTCAGTGCTGGTATTGCAATGATCATGATTTTCTTGGTTATTTTATATCGTTTTTCTGGTATTGTAGCTAATATTGCATTACTTGTTTATGTTATGCTCTTATTGCTTGTATTAGGTAAAGGCTTTAATGCGACTATGACATTGCCAGGTATCGCGGGTATTATCTTATCCATGGGTGTTGCTGTAGATGCGAACATTCTTATCTTTGAACGTTTTAAAGAAGAGGTGTTCTCCGGTAAGTCCATGCGTGTAGCCATGGAAGCTGGTTTCAGTCGTGCTTTAGCAACAATTACAGATGCGAACGTATCTGTTATCATTACTGCTGCTATCTTGACAATCTTAGGCTCTGGCCCTGTAAAAGGTTTCGCTATCAGCTTAGGCGTAGGTGTTGTTGTAAGTATGTTCACAGCGATTACTGTGAGCCATTTCTTATTGCGCTTATTAATCGATTGTAACTTTACAAACCATCCATTCTGGTTTGGTGCGAATATCTCTCCAAGCACAAGTGCTGACGCATTTGCACCAAAATCTTTGAAAGGAGGTAAACGCAAATGACATTAGACGTAATTAAGCATCATCGTTGGTGGTTTGCAATTTCCTCCACACTTGTTATTATCAGTTTGATTTCCATCTTTACTAAAGGCTTTAACTTTGGTATTGATTATACTGGTGGTACGATTGTTGAAGTTGTATTTGATCAACCTGTAGAGGTTAGTCAAGTTCGTGACGTCCTAAAAGAATATAATCTTGAAAACGCACAAATTCAGCTTTCTGGAGATACTACTGGTGATACAGCGGGCGAAGACGTAATGATTCGTACACGTAATCTTGAGCCTAGTGAAAGTGCCGCTGTGATTGAATCTTTGACTAAATCTATTGGTAACAATACAGTTAAACGTATTGAAACTGTAGGTGCTGTAATTGGTTCCGAAGTTACAGAACATGCGTTGTTAAATCTTGTTATAGCGTTTGCGGCATTAGCATTATATATTTCTTATCGTTTTGAATATAAAGTTGCTATTTCTGCTCTCGTTGCAATTTTCCATGATTTGATTATGGTTCTTGGTGTATTCTCTTATTTCCAATTAGAAATTGATGCGTCTTTCTTGGCGGCTATTCTTACGGTTGTAGGTTACTCCATGAATGAATCTGTAGTTATCTTTGACCGTGTTCGTGAAAATACACATACACATAAACGTTCTGATACATTTGCAGATCTTGCGAATGCATCTATTACACAAAGTATTCACCGTAGTTTCTATACATTGGCTACCGTTATGTTTGCCTGTGTATCCCTCTATCTATTCGGTGGGGACACTACAAAGAACTTTGCTCTTTGTATGATTATTGGTTTTGCTAGTGGTGCGTACTCCTCTATCTGCGTAGCTACATCCTTATGGGTTATGTGGAAGAGTCGCAACAAAAACGATATCCGCAATCAACAATAATATATGATGCTTTTACCTATTGTTGGTAAAAGTATAAGAACCTCTCTGTATTATATTCAGAGAGGTTCTTTGTTTATGTATCATCTACTAATAAATTATTACTATGGATAGCTCATACATATATGTATAGGATATATGTACATAGTAAGGTCTATACTTATTGAATTCTTTGTACAGGGGGCGTAAAATAGCAAAGTAACACAATGCTGAAAAGGGGATAGATAGATGGATCCAAATCGATTATGGAGCCCTGCTTTTATAAACTATGGTATAAGCAGTGGCATTTTATATATGACACAATATGTTCTCGTAGCAGCCTTGCCGATAGTCATAACCTCTGAATTAAGTGGAAGTGATTTAGATGCGGGATTAGCGATGACCTATTTTCAAATAGGCACAATTGTATGTAGGCTCTTTGCAGGTCGCTTGATTGATGGCTTTAATAAACGAGTTGTATTACTATTATCAACTGCTTTATTTTTCATCATTATGGGGCTCTTTAATTTTACAACCTCTTTAGAAGCCATCTTTGTATTGCGGGGGCTACATGGTGTTGTATTTGCTTTAGGCACAACTGTAATGGCGGCGTTGGCGGTATTGGTGTTACCTCCTAATAGAAAGGGGGAGGGCATCAATATGTTTGCTATCTTTTCGAATGTGGCAATGGTGTTGGGGCCTGCAATAGGCTTATATGCACTTGCTTCATATGGTAGTATAGCTCTCTATCTTTTCTTAACTATTATGACAGGGTTAGTCCTAGTATTGAGTAATTGTATTCCCTTATCAAAAGAATTAGCAACGCCTAAACCATCTACTCACAAAGGGTGGAATATATCTCAATTTATTGAAAAAAGAAGTTTACCTTGGGCTTTAATGGGACTGTTTATTGGCTTTACCTATTCTGGTGTGTTAGTATTTATTCCCATTGAGTTAAATAGTATGGGGGCTGGTATTTGGGGCAGTGCATTTTTTGCTATCTTTGCTGTAATGATTATAATCAGTCGCCCTTTAGTAGGAAAAGCATATGCTCGGTATGGCTCTAAATATATTATCTACCCTGGCCTAGTACTCTTTATACTAGGACTGTTAGCATTAGGAATAGCGACTACGCCATTAACTATAATCTTAACGGCCCCTCTGTTAGGTTTAGGTTATGGTGCAGCACAACCAGCATTTCAAGCGTTAGCCATTCAATCAGCACCAATCGAACGAGCTGGTGTATCAACAGCAACATATTTTTTAGCATTAGATATAAGTGTGGGTGCTGGATCTGTCATTCTTGCTCTGTTAGCTAGTGCTATAGGGTATCAGTATCTTTATATGTTTACTGCAGTGATAATGATTGTAGCACTAGCTTTATATCATATATGGATTAAGAGGTATACGCCTCTAGAACTGTAAAACATAAATAGTGATATAGTAAAAGCTAATAACAGTATTAGACTATCAGACACAATATAATAATCAATCCTTAGAATGTATTTTATAGTATGTTCTAAGGATTTTTCTTTTATAAAACAGTTATACGTTTATAGGTTTATAAGATAGTACTTAAAAATAATATGAATAAAAAGAAAAGAAAAAATAGTATTATACAATTTAAATCCCTAAATAATAAGAAATTAAAAGAAGATTACAAAGACGGTGGTGAAGATTAAATGAAGTTGTGAAAATGACGACTTTATGTGTTGACGATATTTTTATTTATGCTATACTTATACAAGTCGTTAGGACACAGCACAAACGACAAGCAAAAAACTTCTAAAAAAGTTTTGAAAAAGTGCTTGACGGAATGAGCTGAACTTGATAGAATAATCAAGTCGCCAGTTGATGAAACACTTCGAAAGAGGTCGTGGAAACTGGTACAGATCTTTGAAAACTGAACAATGATAGGTAATCAATCAATACGATTGAACATATGCCAGAGTGCGGGTTTTGACAAAGTCAAAACCAACCATAATTCAAAGTTACTTAAATGTAACGACAACAAATAATGAGCTATTCAAATAGCTTCAAGATATCTTGGAGAGTTTGATCCTGGCTCAGGACGAACGCTGGCGGCGTGCTTAACACATGC
>NZ_UQYC01000025.1 GCF_900545205.1 uncultured Veillonella sp.
TAGCGGGTGGTTTAATGATTCGCGACTACGTCGCGAACCAGTCTAAAGACAATAAACTAAAAGAAGGGGGTACAATACAGGTTATTCCTGTATTGTAACCCCTTCTTCACCATCTAAATCAGCAACGGCAACGCGTACACTTTCAAGATGTGACGTAGGAATATTTTTACCTACATAATCTGCACGAATTGGCAATTCACGGTGGCCACGATCCACAAGAACTGCTAACTGAATTGATTTAGGTCTACCAGATGTCATCAATGCATTTAAAGCTGCACGAATGGTGCGTCCTGTGTAAAGCACATCATCAACAAGGATAATTGTTTTTTCTGTAGTATCAATCGTACATGGTTCGCCTTCTTTTTGACGAGCATCACGATCATCACGATACATAGCCACATTAAGAGACTCACATTCAATATGAATCCCTTCAATGCGCTCAATTTCAGCTTGTAAACGTTTTGCCAAAATAACACCACGTCGTTCAATCCCTACAATGAGAGCATTGGATAAGCCTTTATTACGTTCTAGAATTTCATGACTAATACGACGGATAGCACGCATAATAGCATCTTGATCCATCAATAAGCGTTTCTTTTCCATATATACGCCCTTATAGCACAGAGACCTCTATGCCCTTTCAACAAATATAGTTAGAAGATTATTTAGTAATCTACAAACCAAGTTAGACAGTTTTATTTTCCTATGGATTCGTTTACGTTAGATTATCTTCGTTTATCTTCGCGATATGTCTTAGCAAACTCGAGACATGCTTTGAAGTCATCTGGAAGCGGTGCTTCAAAATGCATAGCTTCACCGGTAATAGGATGTTTTACATCTAGAGATTTAGAATGTAATGCTTGCCCTTCAATAGGGAAGTCCATACGACGATAGCCATAGAACGGATCATTAACAACAGGATGTCCAATATGAGCAAAATGTACACGAATTTGATGTGTGCGCCCAGTCTCTAAATTACATTCAACCAAGGTTTGATGACCAAATCGTTCAACCACGTTAAAGTGAGTGACTGCATCCTTACTATTTTCAAAGACAACAGCCATTTTCATACGATCCTTAGGATGTCTTCCAATAGGAGCTTTAATAGTACCCTTTTCTTCTACAATATTACCTTGTACTAATGCTAAATACGTCCGTTTAGCAGAATGTTCTTTTACCTGCTCAGCTAAACCTATATGGGCTGCATCATTCTTAGCAGCCATCATAACGCCAGATGTATCTTTATCTAAACGATGGACAATACCAGGTCTAATCTCACCATTAATACCAGATAAATCTTTGCAATGATATAACAATGCATTAACAAGTGTGCCAGAATAATTGCCCACTGCAGGATGAACAACCATACCACGTGGCTTATTTACAATGATAATATCATGATCTTCATACAATACATCTAAAGGAATATCTTCTGCCTTTACCTCTACCGATTCAGGCTCTGGTACCTCTACATGAATCACAGTATTTGGTGTAAGTCTAAGATTTGCTTTACCAATCTTATTACCAACAGTAACGTGACCACCTTTTATTAAGCTTTGAATATAGCTACGAGACCCTTCCATTTGTTCTGTTAAAAACACATCAAGTCTCATGCCATCTTGCTCAGCACTTACAATATATTCGTTCATCCTCTACCTCTCTATGAGTTAAGTATCATATATTAATTAATTATTTGTCATCATATATGAATTATTTATCATCATCTTTTAATGTAAATAAATAGTAGACTACTAAAGCTACACCTACACAGATACCAATATCAGCAACATTAAAAATAGGCCATATACGAAAATCAAAAAAATCAACAACGCCATGAAGCATGTAACGATCGATACCATTACCAATGGCACCAGATACTAATAAAGCAGATCCAATCTGCAACGTCCACGGACCTTTTGACAAGCGCTTCCAATAATACGCACAAGCACCTAGCAAAATAACAGCGACCAATAAAAAGAACCATCGCTGGTTAGCTAGCATACCGAATGCAGCACCACGATTAATAATATATGTTAAATGAAATACATTAGGAATAACTGGTAATGATTCACCTAACATAAAATGATTCATAATGTAATATTTAGTCCATTGATCTAACAGTAACCATAGGATTAGTATAATATAAAACAAGATGTACTCCCTTACTATAATATATATCTTAATAGTCCTATTATACTAAGTTAACCAAATTTAGGCAAAATAAAAAGCCCCTCAATGAGGGGCGATTTAATTTGTGATTACTCAGCAGAAATTACAGATACTGGGCAAACGGATTCGCAAGAACCGCAATCGATGCAAGTATCGTTGATTTCGTATTTAGTTTCGCCTTCAGAAATAGCAGCAACTGGGCAAACAGATGCGCAAGAACCACATTTAATGCAACCATCAGCAATAACTCTCATAATTAGGACCTCCATAAAAATATAGATCAGAACTTTTTATTTTCATTTAGAAAGGCACTTGCCTCAACTTATGTTCTCATTATCACACAGTTCTTTTTGAAAGTCAAATGAAAATGATAAAAAATTGTATATTATTTTGCATACCATTTTTTCCTTTTTATCATACAAAACCTAGTTTTATCTGATTTTTGATATTATTTTTCATTTATTAAATTGAGTATAATACTCAACAAATGAGAATGTTGTAATTATCAATTTTATAAAATCCTAATCATTATAATAGGAATTTAATTATCAATATTTATTATCATAAAAACTATTTTTTTATTACAACAGATTTAACGCTTATCTATATTTTAATCTAACATATAAACTTCACTCTAAAAAAGGCCGAATCATACGATTCGACCTCATTTATATTTATAAAGTAAAGTAATATCTTTACTATTATTCACTATATAACAATAATACTATTTTTTTCTTATAGCACTTAGAAAGATGTTAAGAATGTTAGTGTACCTAAAATAACGCCTGCAAGGTTTGGTACGATTAAAATATAATCACGTTTAGGTGATTTTGTCCAACCATATAATACCCAGATCAAACAGGATACTGCTGCAAATAATGGTTGCCATGGTTGACTAGGTTGACCATGAAGATTAGCAATTATTTGTGGGATATAGGCTAAAAATACAAATACACCAATAAATGCACCAATAGAACCAACTAACATGTTAAATCTTTCTTTTGTCATAGATGACCTCCTTACTTAATATTATATAATTATAAATTATACAATATACTATATCATATTTTTTTGATACAGTCAATTGCATAAAATTAATAATGTAAATTAGTTTAATTTATATTGATTTTGATTATCCTAAAATATGTAATTTGTATTAAAATCATGTAACCGAAATCATAAATAAAAAACGAGGCCGAATCTTACGATTCGACCTCGTATGTGCTTTATAGTAGAGTAACCTATCCCCTATTATTTACCAGGGAAGAATGGCCATACCATTGGAATGATAATTAAGCTTACTACGAAGCAAACTAAAATCAATGGAACGCCGGCTTTTACATAGTCTGTAAATTTGTATTGACCAGGGCCAAGTACTAATGTATTTGGAGGTGTACCTACAGGTGTACCGAATGCACAAGATGCAGCAACGCCGATAGCCATCAATACAGCATGAGGGTCAGCGCCCATACCTTGAGCAATGGAGATACCGATAGGAGCCAATAATGCGCAAGATGCTGTGTTAGACATAAATTGAGTCATAACACAAGACAATGCGAATAATACTGCTGTTGCAAAGTAAGGGCTAGGGTCAGAACCCATAACACCGATTACTGCATTAGCAATCATTTTGCCTGCACCAGATTGATCAAGTGCAGTTGCTACTGGCATCATACCAGCGAATAAGAAGATTGTTACCCAGTCAATAGATGTGTAAGCTTGTTTTTCGTTCAAGCAACCAGTTAATACGCAAAGCATTGCGCCAATAACTGCAACCATGCTCAATGGTAAGTTGATACCATAACCTTTTAGGAAGTCACCTAAAATCATAGCAATGATTACGCCTAAAAGAATAAGACCAGAGTATAATTGTTTCTTAGGATCGTTAGAAATATCTTCAGCAGCTACTTCTTGTTCAACGTCGCCAGCATCTTGAATTTCATGCTTAGGCAATAAATGTTTACCAATAAGCATCATAAATGCGATAGTTGCGACAGTCAAAGGAATACCGATCCAAGCAAATTCGAAGAAACCAAATGGTTGTTCACCAAATTTAGTTAATGTACCACTTACAATAATGTTTGGAGGTGTACCAACCATTGTAATGATACCACCAATACCTGCAGCGAATGCTAAAGGCATCAATTGGCGAGATGCAGGAATCTTAGCAACAGCACAGATACCAACAACTACAGGAAGTAAAGCAGCTGTAGTACCAGTGTTAGATAAGAATGCGGACATAGTTGCTGTAACAACCATGATTGCTAGCATTAAGCCATTTTCGCTAGTACCAGCATGAGATACTACTGTTTCCCCAATTTTTTGAGCCAAACCAGTGTAGAACAATGCTGCACCAACAACGAACATGCCAGCAAACAACACAACTGTACTATCAGATAAACCAGAGAATACAACCTTAGGAGTAATAATACCCATAAGGCCAAGTGTAATAGCGCCGCCTAAAGAAGTAATAGCTAAAGGAATAATTTCCGTAACAAATAAAACAGCCATGACTGCGAGGACGATTAAGGTTTGTTCTGCAGTACCCATACATCATCATCTCCCTTCAGAGAAATGCACTGATATAGTTATAAGAGGTATAAAATATAACCTACGATACCAATGGCGGAAGCCATCAAAAAAGTGATCCCATATCCCTCTCTTGTTTTAGGATACCCAAAGAATAAGGTTTCACCTAAAAATCCTCGGCGATTAAACCAAGTATATTTAGTTCTGCGTTGAAACCATTTAGCTTTGCCTTCAACACCGATAATCAGTGCCGTAATAAAAAATACAATAAATGCCCAGATAAAACAAATCAGTATTTTTAATTCTACAGATAACAAGTGACCACCTCTACTAAATTTAAAGCACTAGAAGGTTATTGTGTGAATTCTTGTATCACCTAATGACCGATCTGAAAAGCATTTATTGCAAATATACCCTATTTATGCATGAATACATAGATTTAAAGGGTTTTTATATTCACCAATAGGTGTACCTAATTAGGCACACCTTGGTGAATAATTATTAAATTACTAGTGGTTGGACAACATAGCAAGCATTGTACCTGCTGCTACTGCTGTACCGATAACGCCAGCTACGTTTGGACCCATAGCATGCATGAGCAAGAAGTTAGCTGGGTTAGCTTTCGCACCTACAACTTGAGATACGCGAGCCGCCATTGGAACCGCGGATACACCAGCAGAACCAATAAGTGGATTTGTTTTACCACCATCTACTAAGCTCATCAATTTACCGAATAATACGCCACCAGCAGTACCACCGATGAATGCAACCAAACCTAAGCAAATGATAAGGAGTGTTTGCACACTTAAGAAGTGTTCCGCACTCATTGTTAAACCAGTACCAGTTGCTAAGAAGATAGTAACAGTATTGATCAACGCATTTTGAGATGTATCGGACAAACGATCAGTTACGCCAGATTCACGGAACAAGTTACCTAACATCAACATACCTAAAAGGGATGTAATGGAAGGAAGCAATAAGGAAATGAAGATCGTAGAAATAATTGGGAATACGATTTTTTCAAAACGTGTAACTTCACGCAATTGTTCCATAACAATTTCGCGTTCTTTTTGCGTAGTGAATAATTTCATTACAGGTGGTTGAATCAACGGTACCAAGGACATATAGGAATATGCGGCAACCGCGATAGCACCTAATAAATGAGGAGCTAGCTTAGTAGCTAAGTAAATGGATGTAGGACCGTCAGCACCACCGATGATACCGATAGCAGCTGCTTCTTGAGCTGTAAAGCCAAGCATCATTGCGCCACCTAAAGCAACGAATACGCCGATTTGAGCAGCAGCACCTAAAAGCAATGTTTTAGGGTTAGCAATGAGTGGACCAAAGTCAGTCATTGCACCTACACCAAGGAAAATTAAAGGTGGGAAGATTTCTTGGGAGATACCTGCGCTAATAAGTGCCATAACGCCTTCTTCGAAACCATTACGAGGAATATTAGCAAGTACACAACCAAACGCAATCGGACCCAACAATAAAGGTTCAAACTCTTTAGCAAATGCCAAGTACAATAGGATCAAACCTACAAGAATCATAATAGCATTGCCTGTTGTAAATGCGAGGAACCCGCTATCAGTAATAACGGATTGAATCGCAACAGCAAAAGCCTCCATATGCGTTCCCCTTTCACAAATATAAAATTGTCATATGACGCGGCTCAGCCGCGCCACACACAACTTGGTATTAACCAAGAACAACCATGTCGTCGCCAGTGGATACAGTTTGGTTAGCAGCTACGCGAACTTCTGCAACTACAGCATCATGAGGAGCTGCGATTTCGTTTTGCATTTTCATAGCTTCAAGGATCAACAAAGTTTCGCCTTTTTTAACTGCTTGACCAGCGGATACTGCTACAGATAAGATTTTACCAGGCATTGGAGCTTTTACAGTTTCAGCACCTGCTGGAACTGGAGCTGCTGCTGCAGCTGGAGCTGGAGCTGGTGCAGGAGCTGCTTTAGGAGCTGCTGCTGGAGCTGCTTTAGGAGCTGCTGCAGGAGCTGCACCTTTTACTTCATTAACTTCTACATCATATGCTGTGCCGTTTACTGTAATGTTGAATTTTTTCATTTTAAATTCCTCCAAAATGTGTAGTGTCTACACAATACTTATAAAATTTTTTTACACATATAAATTGGATAATCTATTAGATTATCTAACTGCCAATAATCTTATCGATTACCGCGCAAACGTCCTTCCATTTTCCAATTATAGCTTACGATTGGACGGATATGCGCGATTTGATCAGCGGAATAACCCATTGCCGCTAATGCACCAACGATTACTGCTACTACATCTTGAGATGGAGCTTTACCGTTAGTTGTTGTAGCATTGCTCATTACAAATGCCTCCTAAAATATTATTAACCTCTACCGCTTAAACGACCTTCCAAGCGCCATTTAGCACTGGTTGCTGTAGGTCGAATAGATGCAATTTGTTCAGATGAATACCCCATCGCCACAATGGCACCTACGATAGCTGCTACTACTTCACCTTCATTTTGAGCAGATGCATTTGGTGCAGCCACCGGTGTAGCTGCGGGAGCCGCAACAGGTGCACTTGGTGGTACGTCTTTTTTCTTCTTAGTAGGGTCAATCAAATGAACGATTGTCATCAAAATACCTAAAAGAATCAACACAACAAATACAACTGTCATATTAATGGCCATGATTAACCAAGGATTGGTAGTAACTGCTTGTCCTTCCATAATCATTCCCCTTTCTAAAAAAGTAGTAAAGAAAGGTATCTCCCAAATTCGATGATCTTGTTATCGAATCGAATTATAATGGAATATTACCATGTTTCTTTGGAGCACGGTTTTCGCGTTTGCTTGCAAGCATAGCCAAAGCGTTGATAACTGCTGGACGAGTTTGTTTTGGTTCGATTACAACATCTACGAAGCCACGTTCTGCAGCTTTGTATGGAGTTGCGAACTCTTCTACGTATTTAGCTGTTTTAGCGTCTTTGTCTTCATCTTTCTTGAAGATAATGTTAGCTGCACCAGCAGGACCCATTACAGCGATTTCGGATGTAGGCCAAGCGTATACTTGGTCAGCGCCCAAATCTTGGGAACACATAGCGAGGTAAGAACCGCCGTATGCTTTACGAGTGATAACAGTAATTTTTGGTACTGTAGCTTCAGAGTAAGCATACAACATTTTAGCACCATGACGAATGATACCGCCCCATTCTTGATTTGTGCCAGGCAAGAAACCAGGAACGTCAACGAAGTTAACGATTGGAATATTGAAAGCATCACAGAAACGGATGAAACGGGAAGATTTGTCGGATGCATTGATGTCCAAGCAACCAGCCATTACTTTTGGTTGGTTAGCAATGATACCAACGGATTGACCGTCAAAACGTGCGAAACAAGTGATAATGTTTGTAGCATAGAATGGTTGTACTTCATAGTATTCGCCATTATCTACAGTAGCTGCGATAACATCTTTCATGTCGTATGGCATGTTACTGTTATCAGGCAACAAGCTGTTCAAGCCTTCGTCTTCGCGAGTTGGATCATCGCCAGTGTCTACTAATGGAGCATCTTCCATGTTATTGGATGGCAAGAAGCCTAATAAGTAGCGAATTTGAGCGATGCAATCATCTTCGTCTTCAGCTGCAAAGTGAGCAACACCAGACACGGAGTTGTGAGCCATTGCACCACCAAGGTCTTCAGCTGTTACTTCTTCACCAGTTACAGATTTGATAACTGCAGGACCAGTGATGAACATTTGAGATGTGTGTTTAACCATGTAGATGAAGTCAGTCAATGCTGGAGAATATACAGCACCGCCTGCGCATGGACCCATGATTACGGAAATTTGTGGAATAACGCCAGATGCATTTGTATTTTCAAAGAAAATTTTACCGTAACCAGCAAGAGCATCTACAGCTTCTTGAATACGAGCACCGCCGGAATCATTGATACCAATGATAGGAGCACCCATTTTCATTGCTAAACGTTGTACTTTAACGATTTTAGCAGCATGCATTTCACCAAGGGAACCACCTTCTACAGTGAAATCTTGTGCGAATGCATATACTAAACGACCGTCAATAGTACCATAACCAGTTACTACACCTTCGCCTGGTAATTCTTTCTTGTCTTGACCGAAGTTAACACAACGATGTTTAACAAATTGATCAAGTTCAACGAAAGAGTTATCATCGAACAATTTAGCCAAACGTTCACGAGCAGTCATTTTGCCTTGAGCATGTTGTTTCTCAACGCGTTTTTCACCGCCACCAGCTTTAACTTTAGCTAGTTTTTCGTGCAATAACTCGATTTTTTCTTGCACTGTTGCCATTATAGCACCTCCAAATAAAACTTGTTACAGTATCATTTTATTTCATTAATAATTAAAGTTCAAGCATGCATACATATTTAATATATAACTCATGATTATATGAATATGTATATCTATTACTCATACATAATGATGTGAATTGGATACTGTATTATTTCATACGTTGACATAATTCAAGCAATACGCCGCCTGTTGCTTTTGGATGTAAGAAAGCAATGGAGGAACCGCCTGCACCGTAACGAGGTTTTTCGTCAATCATACGAACGCCTTTAGCCATCAAATCAGCAATAGCATTTTCAATATTATCAACGCGCAATGCAACGTGTTGGATACCATCACGACCGCCATTTTTTTCGATGAATTTACCAATAGGGCCATCTGGAGTTGTAGTTTCTAAGAATTCAAGTTCAGCATCGCCACATGGGAAGAAGGATACTTTTACTTTTTGTTCTTCAACCACTTCATCTTCAGGAAGATGTTCAATCCCCAATGCATTTTTATAGAATTCTTTAGTTGCTGCTAAATCATTAACACCAATACCGATGTGATCCACTTGTAATACTTTAAAAGCCATTTCGATTATCTCCTTTTCAAGGCTAAATCTCTAATGCTATGTAGTCGCCGTCTACTTTAGCACGCTTGTCATTACGCCGTTAACAACTGTGTATGGATCGCTTTCGCGTTCATTAACAGCTGCCACTTGGCTATTAAATTCGTCGCTTGTAACGATTTTATCAGCTACATAACGACCAATTTGTTCATTAATCATTGCGATGATTTCATCACGAGTACGTTCTGCCCGACGAGATTCCAATTCACCAGAATCTTCAAGATACTCAAAATGTTCATCTAAAGCGTCGATAAGTTCATCTACGCCTTGGTCTTTACTAGCAATTGTGCGCTTAATTGGTGGGCGCCATTTTACTTCACGAGAGTCTAGGTCAAGCATCATTTCAATTTCTACATTCAAACGATCACAACCATCTCGGTCAGCTTTATTGATAGCAAATACATCGCCAATTTCAAGAATACCCGCCTTGATAGCTTGGATATCATCACCGAGACCAGGAACAAGTACAACCAATGTAGTATCAGCATTTTTAACGATATCTACTTCGGATTGACCTACACCTACTGTTTCAATGATTACTAAATCCATGCCAAAGGCATCCATGAGTTTTACAACGTCTGCAGTCTTTTTGGATAAACCACCAAGACTACCACGCGTGCCCATGCTTCGAATAAATACATTTTCATTTAATGTCAAATCATTCATTCGAATACGGTCCCCCAAGATAGCACCACCAGAGAATGGGCTTGTTGGGTCGATGGCAACGATGCCGATTTTTTTACCTTGATCTAGATAATGTTTAACAACTTTATCAGTCAAAGTACTTTTACCAGCACCAGGGGCCCCAGTAATACCGAGAATACGTGCATTCCCTGTTTTAGGGTAAATAGCCTTCATAATATCAATGGCATTTTCATACTCGTTTTCTACAGCCGTTATGGACCGTGCTAAGGCTAGTCGGGAACCTTCAAAAAGTTCTTTAACTAAATCCACTCGCCTCACCACCTATCTTAAAATATGGGAATAGAGGGGAGCCAACTATTCAGTTGTGCTCCTCTCTTACCCAATTAATTATTTAACGTTTTCGTTGATGAATTTAACGATATCGCCAGTTGGTGTGCCAGGTGTGAATACTGCTGCTACGCCAGCTTTTTTCAAACCAGGGATATCAGCGTCAGGAATAACGCCACCACCGATTACAAGTACATCGCCCATGCCTTTTTCTTTCAAAAGTTCAACAATTTTAGGGAACAATGTGTTATGAGCACCAGAAAGAAGGGATAATGCAACTACATTAACGTCTTCAGAAAGAGCTGCTTCAACGATTTGTTCTGGAGTTTGACGAAGACCTGTGTAGATTACTTCGAAACCAGCATCGCGAAGTGCGCGTGCTACTACTTTTGCACCACGGTCATGACCATCAAGACCTGGTTTTGCTACGATTACTCTAATACGTTTTTCTGCCATGATTAATTACCTCCGAAATTAGCCGATATTATAATGTGGAATGAGCTTCGTATTCACCGAATACTTCGCGCAATACATTACAAATTTCACCCAAAGTAGCATATGTTTTAACTGCATCAAGAATTAATGGCATCAAGTTAACGTTTTCATCAGCTGCACCAGCTTTAAGAGCTGCTAATGCTTTATCAACTGCTGCTTGATCGCGGTTAGCGCGAACTGCTTGAGTTTTCTTGGATTGGTTAACACCAACGGAAGCGTCTACGCGAAGTAAGTCTTTTGGAGCTTCTTCTTCAACTTGGAATTTGTTTACGCCAACGATTGTGCGCAAGCCAGATTCAACTTCCATTTGCCATTTGTAAGCGGATTCTTGAATTTCTTTTTGGATGTAGCCTTTTTCGATTGCTACTACAGCGCCGCCCATTTCATCAATTTTCTTAATGTATGCCATAGCTTCGTCATAGATAGCGTTAGTCATAGCTTCTACATAGTAGGAACCACCCAATGGGTCTACTACGTCAGCCAAACCAGATTCGTAAGCCACGATTTGTTGTGTACGAAGAGCTACTTGTACAGATGCTTCTGTAGGAAGAGCCAAAGCTTCGTCACGGGAGTTTGTATGTAAGGATTGAGTACCGCCCATTACAGCAGCTGCAGTTTGAAGAGCAACACGAACGATGTTGTTATCAACTTGTTGTGCAGTCAACATGGAACCAGCTGTTTGAGTATGTACACGAAGCATCATGGATTTTGGTTTTTTAGCACCAAAACGTTCTTTCATGATAGTTGCCCATAAACGACGGGATGCGCGGAATTTAGCAACTTCTTCAAGTACGTTGTTATGAGCATTCCAGAAGAAGGAAAGACGACCAGCAAATGTATCAACATCAAGACCAGCTTTCAAAGCTGCTTCTACGTATGCGATACCATCAGCAATTGTGAATGCGATTTCTTGTGCTGCTGTGGAACCTGCTTCACGGATATGGTAACCGGAGATGGAGATTGTGTTCCATTTTGGAACGTTTTGAGAACAATATTCGAAGATATTAGTGATCAAACGCATGGATGGTTTTGGTGGGAAAATGTAAGTACCACGAGCTGCGTATTCTTTCAAAATATCATTTTGAATTGTACCTTTCAATTCTGTGGAAGGTACGCCTTGTTTTTCAGCTACTGCGATGTACATTGCCAACAAAACGGATGCTGGAGCGTTGATTGTCATGGATGTGGATACTTTACCAAGATCGATGCCGTCGAACAAGATTTCCATATCTGCCAAGGAGTCAATCGCTACACCTACTTTACCAACTTCGCCTTCTGCAACTGCATCGTCGGAGTCGTAACCGATTTGTGTAGGTAAGTCGAATGCACAGGAAAGACCAGTTGCACCAGACTCGATTAAGTAGCGGTAACGTTTGTTAGATTCTTCTGCTGTAGCGAAGCCTGCATACATACGCATTGTCCAGAAACGACCACGGTACATAGTAGGTTGTACGCCACGAGTGTAAGGGAATTCGCCAGGCATACCCAAATCACGTTCATAGTCAAAACCTTCGATATCAACTGGTGTATATACACGGTTGTATTTTAAATTTTGACGTTCTGGAGTTTTTGCACTTTTTTCGTCACAAAGTTTGTTGTACTCAGCAATTTGGGCTTTTAAGTTTTCGTAAGCCATGTTTTCATCATCCTCCTAAAAAAACAGGTTATTTTTTCATGCTTCCAGTTTCTGTGAAGCGTTTATGCCAAGAAAGAGCTTCATCAAGCAACATAGGTGTATGGGCATTCTTTGTTGCAGCTAATGCTTTTTCTAGGTATTCAGTTAACATAGGTTTGTAGTCTGGGTGAGCACATTTTTCAATGATTAAACGAGCTCTTTCCACTGGGCTCAAACCACGGCAGTCAGCAACACCTTGTTCTGTACAGAAAATCATAGTGTCATGTTCTGGGTGATCCACATGAGATACATATGGAACGATAGAACTGATGTCGCCATTTTTAGCAACGGAGTTAGTGCAGAAAATAGTGAGATATGCACTACGTGCAAAGTCACCAGAACCACCAACACCATTCATCATTTTGCTACCCATAATATGAGTAGAGTTTACATTGCCAAAAATATCAAATTCGATAGCGGTATTCATGGCAATGACACCAATACGGCGAGCAATACCAGGGTTGTTGGAAATTTCTTGCGGACGAAGAATAATTTTTTTGCGGTATTCATCGATGTTCGCATAGAAACGTTTTAACCCATCTGGAGAAGGACTTAATGCAGTACCGGAACATACAGTTACTTTACCTGCATCGATCAAGTCAAACATACCATCTTGGATTACTTCAGTATAGATGGACAAATCTGTGAATGGGCCTTTTGCAAGACCACTGATTACAGCATTTGCTACGGAACCTACACCAGATTGTAATGGAAGCAAGTTTTTAGGTAAACGACCTTCTGCAATTTCTTGTTCGAAGAATTCGATAAGGTGTTGACTCATTGCTTTTGCATCATCATCGATAGGTGCCAAAGGTCTTGTTGTATCAGGAACATCACAAGGTACTACTGCAACAATTTTACTTGGGTCACAAGGAATTGCTTCAGTACCAATACGATCACCAGGTGTTTCCAATGGAATTGGTTTACGATGTGGTGGATCGAGTGGTTCATAGATATCATGCATACCTACCAAGGAAAGTGGTTGGGATACGTTTACTTCTACGATAACCTTTTTAGCTTGGCTCACAAATGTTGGAGAGTTACCAACAGATGTTGTAGGTACTAAAGAGCCGTCTTCATTGATTTGACAAACTTCTACGATAGCTACGTCTAAATCACCAAAGAAACCATAGCGAACATTTTGTGCCATTGTGCTTAAATGCATATCAATGTATTTAACATCACCGCTATTTAAGGCTTTACGTGTATCCTTATTTGTTTGATAAGGGAAACGACGATTGATGCCGTTAGCACGAGTTAACGCACCGTCAGCTTCATCACCTACGGAAGCACCTGTCCACAAATCAATTTTGAATGGTTCTTTTTCCATTCTTTCTGCCAATGCCAATGGTACTGCTTTTGCATAACCAGAAGGAGTAAAGCCGGAAATACCAACTTTATCGTTAGGGTTAATCAAAAGAGCTGCATCATAAGCAGTGACAATTTTACCTTGGAGGGCCGCACATTTAACGCGGTCTTTGATGTCTATCACCATTACCATCTCCTTTAAGAGTAACATTGTATAAACGACAGTTTGATCTCTTGGTCGTTCCTTAAACCGACTTCATCGTAGTCCACATGCAATGTATTGTCAACTTATATGACTAAAATGTATTTTTTATCACACTTTATATAGCATTATGATTAAAATGCATAGATTTTCATACTTTCACATAAGTTTTATTCACATCGCTATAACTCACAGGAATTATCGATTTATGGCATATATTGATGTTTTTCAATTAAATCGAACTCTCTCTATACAATATATAGACCCTTTTCAATATAAAATAACATCCCATATACAAGAACTAGACCATACACCTCCCTATAAAGATACAACGATATGCAAAAAACCGGCTTTCAAATGCCAACGATAATGTTCAATTATGTCTAACATTAGAAAACCGGTTATACTACTTAATACGTACCTACCCAAGGTATGTATTAATTATACCATATTATGAAATTATATATCTACCATAAAACATGCTAATTATACAAGATATTACAATTATGCAGATTTATCAGCAGACAACTGAACTTTTACAAAAGCCCCTACCCAGCCAAACAACTGCCAAAACACGATGGTTACTTGATGACTGTATAGCTCAAAGTCAGATAAGCCGCTAAATAAAACCCCTATAGCTAGAGCCCCTACACCAATTTGTGCAGCTTGACGGAATATATCCCCTTTAAGTCTTATAGATGTAATAACATGACCAATAATAACTGCTAGGAATGATATCAATCCAGGGATACCTGTTTCAGCTAATATATTGAGATACAAATTATGAGCATGATACATCAAGACGTGAGGTCCTTGAATATAATAGTTATAATCTGGATATACTAGGTAAAATGTATTCCACCCGATACCAAAGATTGGGTTTTCACGTACGATATACATGGTACTATCCCATAAAGCCCATCGAAGATCAGCTGATGTATCATGCCCTTGGAATATGGACCAAAGTCGTGATGCAATTTCACCATCATAAAAGTATAAGATGATTGGCACAGCTAATAACGATAAGAATAATCGTCTCTCAACAAAGATAGCCCAATATAAAATCATGGCAGCAAAGCTAATCCAAATTCCTCTGGAATAGGTTAGTAGCATCGTTAAGAACAATATAATTCCTACAACGAGCATCGTCACAACTTCACGCGTACGATTTTCTTTCATATATACCAAGATATAACTGATACATACGCTGAGTATCATCAATAGATAAGCGCCTAATAAATTAGGGTTTTGTAATGTGGACGACATGCGACGCATCAATTTTGGAAACTGTGCTGCATCTACCCACTCTTTTATATGTATGTTAGGAACAAATACATATTGATAAGCACCTATGATACACACTAGAACAGCAGTACCTAATAAGGCACGAAGAAAATAATTCCACTGTTTAGGTGTTTGAATGTATGTACGAACTAAATAATACATACCTCCACTGGCCACGATTTGATAAAACCAACTTTGAAGTGACCAATCCCAATTTTCTGAAAGCAGCGAAGATATTCCAGTCCATACTACAAAAATCATAACAGACCACGATAAATAGCCCGTTGGTAAGCTTAGTGATTTACTAGATATCAAATCATATAAAGCAAGCCCTATAGCAAGCCAGAGAAGTACATCTCCCACCATAGGTTGTAATGGCATAGCAACAACAACGCCATAAATTAGACGCTCAATATAGAACGTGATTCTCTTCTGATTAGGAATGAGTGAGAGTTCCATAGGCTCACCTTAATGACTCATCTCATGGTTAAACCACTGACGAGCATCTCCTAAAATATATAAAGATCCACAAACGGCGATAATATCACCTGATTTTGTATGTTTGTAGGCTAAGGCCAATGCATCTTCAACAGAATCTGCTGTTTGCGCTATCGCTTTCGGTACAATGTGGCGTATCTTCTCAACTAAAACCTCTGGTACTTCCGTTCTATCTGTTGGTGCTGGTACAACAAGAACAGTGTCCCCTGGTTTAACGACCTCACGAATAATAGCATCTTGATTTTTATCTTTAAGAATGGCCATCACAATCGTTTTTGATGCTTCCTTAAATAACTCAGTATAGGTCATGCTAAATGATTCTGCGCCAGCCGCATTATGAGCACCGTCAAAGATAAAGGTGCGATCTAAGCCTCGTTTTACTTCAAAACGACCTGCCCACGTAGTACGGGCAAAGCCTTCACGCATGGTTTCTTCACTGATACTCTTATCATCTTTCATCAATAGACGTACAGCCATCAACGCACAGGCGAGATTTACAGATTGATGAATACCTGCCATCGTCGTAAAGAGCATAGCCGGCGCTTCATTAGTAGTACTCACCGTAATCATTTGACCACCTGTTACAGCACTACGGCTATCGATCCCAAAATCTTTATTGAATGCATACACTTTAGCATGCTTCTCTTTAGCTACCTCTTCAATAATGCGAAGAGGTGCATCCTGTGCAGCTGTTACAACAGGAACTTTATCTTTAATAATACCAGCCTTGTGACGTGCAATTTCCTCAACAGTATCACCACAATATGCTTGATGATCGATTGTTACATTGGTAATAACAGAGACTTTTGGAGTCACGATATTTGTGGAGTCTAGTAATCCACCTAAGCCAACTTCTACCACTGCATAGTCTACAGCTTGATCTTTGAAGAACAAAAAGGCTGCAGCCGTCAAGATTTCAAATTGTGTTGGTGCTTCTATGCCGTTACTAATGATAGTATCTACTGCTACTTTTACACGGCTAATTAACTTACCGAAGGCTTCCTCCGTAATATTTCCATCATTGATTTGAATTCGCTCCGTATAGGATTGAAGGTGAGGCGATGTAAATCGCCCCACCCGTAGTCCACTTGTAAACAGTGCGTAGGAAATATATGAGGTAACCGAGCCCTTACCATTCGTTCCTGTAACATGAACAATTTTATAATCCTCTTGTGGATTCCCTAAGGCCTCCATAAGGGCTGTAATTCGTTCAAGTCCAGGCTTAATGCCAAATGAAGATGCCTGTTCTAAATAGGCTAAGGCCTCTTGATATGTCATATAAACCTCCTATTATAAGGTTTCAAGGAACGCTTCACGTTCCAATAACGCTTGTTGTTTTTGTTTATATTCTTCTAACTTTTCTTTTTCTTTTGCTACTACAGCTTCAGGAGCTTTTGCTAGGAAGCCTTGGTTAGACAATTTACCTTCCAAACGAGAAATTTCTTTTTCCATTTGGATTTTTTCCTTTGCAATACGCTCTCTTTCTTTTTCGCCATCGATTAAGTCTTTAAGCAAGAGATATACTTCCATACCATTTACAACTGTTACAGTTGCATTTTCTGGTTTTGGATCATCCGCACCAAGAATAGTTACCTTCTCAGCCCAAGCTAATGTTACGAAGTAATCACTATGATCGGCTACAGTTTGAGCCAATGCTTCATCTGTTGGCGCCACAATAACCTCAGCTTTTTTACCTAAAGGCACATTCATTTCAGCACGCATGTTGCGAATACCTTTGATGGCATCCATCATAACTTCCATTTGACGTGCTGCACCTTCAAGATTATCAAACTTCAATGCTTCTGGCCATTTAGTAACAACGATGCTATCCCCTTCATGAGGCAAGTGTTGCCAAATGTGTTCTGTTACGAACGGCATGAATGGATGTAATAATTCAAGCATATGACGTAAGATTGTTACAAGTAAATATTGAACTGTACGACGATCGCGTTCATTACCATCATTATACAAACGAGGTTTAGCTAATTCAATATACCAGTCACAGTAAGTATTCCAAATGAAATCATATACAGAGCTTGCTGCTTCACCCAATTCAAATTTATCTAGGTTAGAAGTTACACTTTGTACTGTTTCATTGTATTTTTGAACAATCCATTGGTCGGCCAATGTCAAATCATCTGCTGTTGGAACGAAGCTTTCATCATAATTTGTAAGATTCATCAATACAAATTTAGATGCATTCCAAATCTTATTAGCGAAGTTACGATTTGCTTCAACACGTTCCATATAGAAGCGCATATCATTACCAGGTGTATTGCCAGTTACGAGAGTAAAACGCAATGCATCAGCACCATATTGGTCGATAACTTCAAGAGGGTTAATGCCATTGCCCAAGGATTTACTCATTTTACGGCCTTGGCTATCGCGCACAAGACCATGAATAAATACATGTTTAAATGGAATTTCATGTTCGAACTCAAGAGCCATGAAGATCATACGAGCAACCCAGAAGAAGATGATATCGTAACCAGTTACGAGAACACTTGTTGGGTACCATTGATTAAGCTCAGCAGTTTGTTCAGGCCACCCCATTGTAGCAAATGGCCACAAACCAGAGCTGAACCATGTATCAAGAACGTCTGGATCTTGTGTTACATGACCGTGACAATGAGGACATTCAGTGATGTCTTCACGGCTTACGATTGTTTCGCCGCAGTCATCACAGTACCATGCAGGAATGCGATGGCCCCACCACAATTGACGGGAAATGGTCCAGTCGCGGATGTTTTCAAGCCAGTTTACATAAGTTTTTGTAAACCGTTCAGGAACAAACTCTACTTCGTGGTCTTTAACAACCTTAAGAGCTGGCTCTGCTAATGGTTTCATATCTACAAACCATTGTTTAGATACCATTGGTTCGATAATTGTATTACAACGGGAGCAATGACCTACTGCATGGTCATGGTCATCGATTTTTTCAAGTAAGCCTAATTCTTTGAGTTCTGCTACTACTTGTTTACGAGCTTCTTCACGAGTCATGCCATTGAACTTGCCAGCACCTTCATTCATTGTGGCATCATTGTTCATAACAACGATGGATTCCAAATTATGACGTTGGCCCATTTCAAAGTCATTAGGGTCATGAGCAGGTGTAATTTTTACACAGCCTGTACCGAAGCTAGCATCTACATAGTCATCGGCAATTACAGGAATTTCGCGATTAACAAATGGCAAAATCAATGTTTTACCAATGAGATCTTTATAGCGATCATCATCAGGATTTACTGCTACTGCTACGTCACCGAACATTGTTTCTGGACGAGTTGTAGCAACAATTACAAAGCGATTTTCTTCACCCTTTACAGGATATTTAATATGCCATAAGTGGCCATGTTCATCTTCATGTTCAACTTCAACATCAGATAAAGCAGTAGCACAGCGAGGGCACCAGTTGATAATACGTTCACCGCGATAGATTAAACCTTTTTCATAAAGGCTTACGAATACTTCACGCACTGCATGATAGTATCCTTCATCCAATGTAAAACGTTCGCGAGACCAGTCACAAGATGCACCTAAGCTACGGATTTGTTTTACGATAGTATCACCGTATTCTTTTTTCCATTCCCATACGCGTTCTACAAATTTTTCACGGCCTAAATCATAGCGAGATTTACCCTCTTCTTTAGCGAGCATCTCTTCTACCTTGATTTGTGTAGCAATACCAGCATGGTCAGTACCAGGCATCCACAATACATTGTAGCCTTGCATGCGTTTAAAACGGATGAGGATATCTTGCAATGTATTGTCTAAAGCATGGCCCATGTGCAACATACCAGTTACATTAGGAGGCGGCAATACGATACTAAATGGTTCTTTATTTGTGTCTACTTCTTCGTGAAAGTATCCTTGGTTTTCCCAATAAGAATACCATTTCCCTTCTATTTCACCGGGGTTATAAGTGGTTAAATTTTCGTAGGTTTTCATCGTTCCTCCTAAATAAACTCCTTAGCGCTTCATAATCTTAGCCAATACAAATAGGCTCGTTTCATATAGCAATATCATAGGCAATGCAATCATCGTTTGAGAGAACATATCCGGTGTTGGTGAAATGACAGCACCTATGATAAAGGATATAAGAATAAATATCTTTCGCTTCGTTTTTAAAAAACGAGATGTAATTAAGTTGAAATATCCCAAGATGATTAAAATCAACGGCAACTCAAAGATAAATCCAAAGGGTAGTACAAAGGATAATACAAAGTCCATGTACTGACCGATGGAAAATAGCGGTTGTAATTCGTCTGTAGCAAAGCCCATAAAGAACTTAACGGCTGCAGGTAGCACGAGAAAATAAGAAAATACAATACCGATGCCAAATAGTCCTATGGCAACCGGTAAAATCCAGTTAGATAACTGCTTTTCTCGTACAGTAAGGGCTGGCTTAACAAATAGCCAAATCTGATGCAATATAATAGGCGCCCCTATAATAAGACCACCTACTATAGACACCTTCATATATGTAAAGAAAGCTTCAGTTGGTTTCATATAATAGAGCTTACCAGCTGGTTTTAGGAGTATTTCCAATAAAAAGTCTACATAATAATAAGAAATACAAGTTCCTATAACAACTGCAACAGCCATTATAATTAGACGCTTTCGCAATTCAGATAGATGTCCCACAAGGGATAGTTCCCGAGCTTCGTCCATCATTTTCTGTTCCATCTCAGTATAAATAGGTTCATCTTCTGGTTCCTCAGGAACCCGCTGATTTGCCACCTTATACCGCTCTTGCTCAGCCTTTAATTCAGCTTCGCGACGCTTTTGACGAACTACACTATCAAAAGAAGGTTTTTGTATGGGATATTCGAAGTCCGGTTTTGGTTCGAATGGTTCCATATTATACCTTTCTATCAGCTAAATTTTCTACTGCCATCACAAGGAATTCCTTGCCTGGGAAATCGCGTACAGCATCGAGTGCAGCCAAAGCATCTTTGCAATATTGATCAGCTACAGCTAATGTATTATCAATACCACCTTGACTGATAACATAGTCGATAATAGCCTGCTCATCACCGCCATTATGTAAGGCCTTAATGTCTGCAAGCAATTTATCTTTATTATCATCATTAACGATGCTTAACAACGGATATGTCAATAAACCTTCGCGAAGATCATTCCCCACTGGTTTACCAGTCGTCTCTGTTGTTTCACGATAATCCATAATATCATCAGTGATTTGGAATGCCATGCCCAACGCATGACCATATTTTTTCAACTCAACGATTTCAGATTCGCTCCAGCCCCCTAATAGGCCCCCCAATTCCATACAGCCTTCCATAAAGTCTGCTGTTTTCTTTTGGGTCTTAGTCATATAGCGATCAATACCTTGATCGATGCGGTATACATCTTCCATCTGCATGAACTCACCTTCCACAAGGCAAGTAATAATATGGGAGAAAATTTGTAAATACTTCATATTAGGCATTTCAGACACGATTTGGAATGCTTTGGCAAATAAGTAGTCCCCACTAAGGATGGCTACCTTATTGCCTTTGTGCATATGAATCGTTTCTTCACCGCGACGAATTTCAGCTTGATCTAATACATCATCGTGAATCAGTGTCGCTAAATGAAGCATTTCTACAGCTTCAGCAATTCTAATACGCTGACGTTCTACAGATGTACCTGCATTAGCAATCAATAAACATAATTGCGCACGCAAGCGCTTGCCACCTGCAGCAGATAATGGTCGAATCAGTGCATTAAAGTCTTCTGCACCTGTATTAAAAGATGATGCAAGAGACTCTTCCACACCCTCTAAATCTAGAGCGATGCGTTCCATAATCTCTAATTCATTGGTTTGACTCATGCTTCATCTCCTACTAGAACTTTATTGATGCGTTGTTGTAAAAGCTCACGGCCTGTATGCTTCGAAGAGCTATACAGAATTGGCGGCGTTGCAGTTGGGTACATTTCCTTAATGATCGCTAAATTAGCAGACTTTTCTTTAGCTGTTAATTTATCGACCTTAGTCACTACGATTTGTAATGGTACACCAGCTTCAACGAGCCAGTCATAAGCAACCTTATCGATAGGCATCTCTGGATGACGAGCATCAATTAATAAACATAACAACATCAATCGTTCAGAATATAAAATATAATCGGCAATAAAGGAAGACCACAAATTGCGGTTTCCTTTATTTGTCTTTGCAAATCCATACCCAGGAAGGTCAACGAGGAACCAATGATAACGGCGCTCCTCTGTTTCAGAAATATCCTCTTTTGACTCCACATCAAAATAGTTTATCGTCTTTGTCTTACCTGGTTGACCACTAACGAGGGCTAACCCACGATAATTACACAACGAGTTAATCAACGAAGATTTGCCCACATTAGAGCGTCCGATGAAAGCAATTTCTACAGTATTCCCTTCAGGATATTGATCCGCCTTCACACAGGAAGTATTATATTTTGCTGCTATAATACGAGGCCCCTTCGGTTCTTTTCGTGTATATTGTGGTTTTGGGCCCATTTGTTTAGTGGATTTTTTCTTTTTTTGCATTACACAAGTGCCTTTGCTAATACTTCATCCATTGTCTTAACTGGCGTAATAATGAGACCTTCTTTTACAATGTCAGGCAATTCTGCGATATCCTTTTCATTGCCTTTCGGAATCAATACTTCTTTAATGCCATTAGACAAGGCTGCTAATAACTTTTCTTTTAAACCGCCGATTGGTAATACACGGCCACGCAATGTAATTTCACCAGTCATGGCAATATCAGAACGAACCTTCCGATTTGTTAAGATAGATACCATGGCCAATGTCATTGTAATACCTGCAGAAGGGCCATCCTTAGGTGTTGCACCTTCAGGCAAGTGAACGTGAATATCGAGTTTCTTATAGAAATCGTCTTCGATTTTTAAGGCTTTTGCATTGTGGCGAATATAGCTCATCGCAGCTTGACCAGACTCTTGCATAACCTTACCTAAGCTACCAGTTAATGCAAGTTTACCTGTACCATTCATAG
>NZ_UQYC01000026.1 GCF_900545205.1 uncultured Veillonella sp.
CTGTTACACATGGCATAGGACAGTTTTCCTTCTTGCCAGTGCCCACAAAGCTTGCGATGGCACAATATTCAGAAATCATCATTTCCGTGTAACCATGTACCATTATCTCTAATGGCAATTTAGTAGATTTTTGCAAGTTAACAAGTTGTGCCAATGTTAACTCTAAGGATGGCGCTATGCTACTCATATTAAAGTCTTGCCATACTTGTAATGCAGAGCCATTAAATATATTAAGACCTGTATCAGCCTCAATAGCACCTGTATACCCTAAATCACGAAGCCATAATAACGCTTGTGGCACATGAATAGAAATGCTATCTGGTTGAGCCTCAACTATAGCCTTAAGAGTATTCATGTACACCTCAACTTCATCGTCTTTTACGACGCGAGGCGTAGCAAATACACAAAGCACATTATGGTCTTTACAAAGGGTAGCTACCTTTTCGTAAATGCTGAGTTCATAAGGCTTGCGTTGTAAACGGTCACCGCCAAAGAGAATCTTCTTAGCACCCCCTTCAATAGCAGCTTTCACAGCATCTAATTCATCAACGCGAGCACTCACCATAGGCTCTGTGTACTGAATCGTATCCTTAGCTACTAGGGATGACATATCTTGAGGTTCTACCGCAAGTTCTGCCCAAGCAGTTTCATGATCTGTAATTAACAGAGTTTCTAAAGACTCCACTGCATCGCGACGCAATGCATTCAAAACACTAGCAGGCCACATATATGGACCTTCTGGAATAGACATAGAGGCTAGAGTAAACAATGTATTACCTAATCTACCCACTTGGTCTGTAACCTTCTCTAAACTAGTCGGTTTATTATTAGCATAAACTGGTTCAAACTCATTAGATACTGTCACAGTACGACCGTCGTTTAATACAAAGGTAAGATTTGTACATGGCTGTTCTCGGTCTGTATTAATAGATAGATAACCATGTACTTCTAATTTAGCACTAAAGTCTTGTAAGCCCCGTTGCTTTTGAGATTTTGGCGTAGATGCCAAGAATACTTGTCCTGCCGCAAAGCCTTCATCAGGTTTACCTACAAAATGTTTTTCATTTACTAAGGACCAATTCTGATCAATTTGGTAGTACGTAATACTACCAGAAGCTTGCATTACCTTTAAGAGTGAACCTTTTTCAATCGGTTCTGTTAGGTACAAATGAACTTGTCCCTTTTTGACCTCTGCTTTGCCGATCAATTTCCCTTGATTATTTGGAGCCACAACGGTCATCATGGATTTCCCTACATGGTCTGTTAAATAATCAGTAGAGAACCCACGATTAAATCCTGATGCCAATGCATCGGCATCAGAAGCATCCATATGAGCTGTATCTAAAATATGGCGATAGGTCCCAATAACTTGACGCACATAGGAAACCTTTTTCATGCGTCCTTCTACTTTAAAGGACGTAACACCGGCTGCAACGAGTTCATTCATATGCTCACTATAGTTAAGATCCTTTGGACTTAACAGATAGGCTTCATGTTTTGGCAACAAGCTAGTGCCAGATGAATCTAATAACTCATAAGGCAAGCGGCAAGGTTGTGCGCAAGCACCACGGTTACCACTACGACCGCCGATGAAGGAACTCATTAAGCATTGACCAGAATAGCATACGCATAAGGCGCCGTGTACAAATACTTCGATTTCAGCTGTACAGTTTTTACATATATGTTCGATTTCAGCTAGGCTCAATTCACGAGCTAACACAACCCGGGTAAAGCCAAGGCTTTCATAAAAACGAACCGCATCTAGCGTTGCCGCCGTCATTTGTGTACTACCATGCAAATGCAATTTCGGAGCTACGCGCTGCGCCAATTTTGCAACAGCTAAATCTTGAACGATGATGGCATCAACACCAATACGCTCTAAATCTTTTAAATATTCTTCAAGAGCAGATAATTCAGAATCGCCTATGAGAATATTTACCGTTACATATACAGACACATCTAGAATATGGGCCAAGCGAATAGCCTCAGCTAGTTCTTCAATGCCAAAGTTTGCTGCATGAGCACGGGCATTAAATCCTTTACCACCAAGGTAAATCGCATCTGCTCCAGATTCTAACGCTGCTATAAAGTTTTCCATCGTACCGGCAGGAGCCAATAATTCCATGGATAATCCTTTCTACCTAACTAAAGGTATAACTATAGTACTAAAAGGGTTTACCATACGGTAAACCCTTTCAATATACTGCTTACAATTAACGTAATTTGCAGTTAATTTCTGCTAATGCATCGATAATAGCTTGAATATTACCATCAATATCCTCATCATTCAACGTACCTTCCATAGAACGGAATTGTAAGTTGTATGCAAGACTGCGGTAACCAGCTTCAATATGTTCACCTTCGTAAACGTCAAAGATAGATGCACTTTCTAAATATTCTCCACCATGCTCTTTGATGATAGATAAAATTTCGCCACTAGATACGGATACAGGTGCTACAATAGCAAGGTCACGGCTAGTACCTGGGAATTTACTGAAAGATGTATAGCGGAATGCTGGAATCGTTAAGGATAATACTGCTTCCAAATCGATTTCAAACATGTATACTTTTCCTGGTAAATCAAAGTTTTTGCTCACTTGTGGATGTAATTCACCATATTGAGCAATCATTTTACCATCAACTACGTATTGAGCACTTACACCAGGGTGGAAGTAAGGTTCAGTGCCACGATTAATTTCATAGCCTTTAACACCTAGTTCAGCCAACAACGCATCTACAATGCCTTTTACATCATAGAAATTTGTAGTGCGTTCTGCTTGATTCCAGCCAGCTTGGTTTGCTTTGCCCATCAAGATACCACAAGCCATAGGGCGTTCATGAGGTACCTCTGTCAAAGGCAATGCTTTTGGTTCATATACATTCGCTGTTTCAAACAACCAAAGATCCTTATTTTGTTGCGCAATATTGCGTTTCGCAGCTTCGATAACAGCTGGCACCAATGTAGTACGCATATAAGGAAATTCTTCGGAAATAGGATTCAAAATTGGAATGGCTGTATAACGGCTATCCCCTTCAGGAAGCATCATATTGGAAAGGCCATCTTTATGCATAAAGCTAAATGTAATGATTTGAGTCATACCCAATTTAGCTAACGTATGTGTTACCTCTTTCGTAAGAGCTTTCTTAGGCGTCATACCACCAGAGGACAATACGGCTACAGGAATTGTAGGAGCGATATTATCATAGTTATAAATACGAGCTACCTCTTCAGCGATATCAGGCATTACTGTTACGTCACCGCGCCATGTTGGAACGAGGGCAGATAATTGGTCCTCGTCTTCAGTTACAACGAATTCAAGAGCAGTCAAAATGCGAACCATTTCGTCTTTTTCGATATTTGTACCCAAGTAATCGTTGATTTGTTTTGCTGTGAAAGTAACTGTATGTTGCTCTACAGGGTTCTTGTACAGATCGATAATGCCTACATCAACTTTACAGGATGGGCAAATTTGTTGCAACAACTGTGCTGCTCGGTCGATAGCATAGGCAGTGTATTTATGGTTTACGCCACGTTCAAAACGTCCAGATGCTTCAGAACGCATACCAAGCGCTTTTGCAGTGCGGCGAATAGATGGTCCATTAAACACAGCAGCTTCAAGCATAACAGTAGTCGTTTCATTTGTTACTTCGCTATCAAAGCCACCCATGATACCAGCTACACCTACTGGGCGTTCTGCATCGGCAATAATAAGCATAGAGTCATTCAATTCACGTTCAGAACCATCAAGTGTAACAAGAACTTCACCATTTTTAGCGCGTCTTGCCACTAGTTGATGACCTTTTACATGGTCATAGTCATAGGCATGCATAGGTTGACCAAGTTCTAACATAACATAGTTTGTTACGTCTACTACATTATTAATAGGACGAATGCCGCTGTTACGCAAACGATTTTGCATCCACAATGGGGATGGTTCAACCTTTACATCTGTAACGATACGAGACATGAATCGCGTGCAAAGATCATCCGCTTCGATAGATACAGATGCTTTGCCTTCAATGGATTCGCCATTTTCATTAACCATGATAACAGGGAATAACGCTTTTTGGTTTGTCATAATACCGAATTCACGGGATAAACCAACCATGGAGAAGCAATCTGCTCGGTTAGCAGTCAATTCAAATTCATACACTGTATCATTTAAACCCAAAACGTCTTTTACATCAAGACCAATTGGTGTACCTTCAGGGAAGATATAAATACCTTGAGCTTCTTCTGGCAATACTAAATCACTGGAAATGCCAAATTCCGCAACGGAGCAGAACATGCCTTCAGAAACTACGCCGCGCAATTTACCTTTTTTAATCTCTGTGCCATCAGCTAGGCGAGATTTATGGTACGCTACAGGCACGATTTGGCCTACTGCAACATTGGTAGCCGCTGTTACGATTTGTTTTGTAACAGGTTCACCTTCTTCTGTAAGGCATTCTACTTGGCATACTTGTAATTTATCTGCATCTGGATGCTTTGTAATCTCTACAATTTTACCAGTATAAATTTTCTTAATGCCATTATCCATAGCAATGACATCTTCTACAGGAATACCAGCTTGTGTTAATTCATCGGCCAATTCTTGAGCAGGACGATTCATATCCACAGGCACGTATTCGTTCATCCACTGTAAACTTGCTTTCATGAGTTCCTCCTAAAATTGTTCCAAGAATCGTACATCATCTTCAAAGAATAGACGTAAATCGTTAATGCCGTATAAAAGCATAGCAATACGTTCTACGCCCATGCCAAAGGCAAAGCCTTTAACCTTTTCAGGATCGTACCCATTAATGCGCAATACATCTGGATGAACCATACCGCAGCCCAAAATTTCAAGCCAACCTGTATGAGAGCATACACGGCAACCTTCACCACCACACATTACACAGGAAATGTCTACCTCTGCAGATGGTTCTGTGAATGGGAAGAAGCTTGTACGGAAACGTACCTTTGTTTCATCACCATACATATGACGTAAGAAGGACTCTAATGTACCTTTCAAATCAGCAAATGTAATATGTTCGTCGATGATGAGACCTTCCACTTGATGGAATACTGGGGAGTGAGTCGCATCATAGTCCCAACGGTAAACCTTACCAGGCGCAATCATACGGATTGGGCTATTAGGTTCATGACGTTGCATTGTACGAGCTTGAACTGGAGATGTATGGGTACGTAATAAGAAGTTTTCTGTAATATAGAAGGAATCTTGCATATCACGTGCAGGATGATCTTTAGGCAAGTTTAAGCATTCAAAGTTGTAGTAATCTTGCTCAACCTCAGGGCCTTCTTCAACGGTATAACCCATTTTCATAAAGAAGTCTTCAATCATTTCATTAACCTTTGTTAATGGATGAATATGACCCGTTTTTTGTGCACGACCTGGCAATGTAATATCGATGCGCTCTTGTTCTAAACGAGCATTCAACTCTTCTGTTTCCATACGAGTTTTTACTGCCTCAAGTTCAGCCTCTAATGCTTCACGAACCGCATTAACAAGAGCACCAGCCTTAGGGCGTTCTTCAGGAGATAATTTACCAAGACCTTTTAGTAATGCTGTTACCTCACCTTTTTTACCTAGATATTTTACACGTATATCTTGCAACGCTTGTTGATCAGCAGCGCCTTTGATGGCCTCAAGGGCTTCTGCCTTAAGACGTTGTAATTCTTGTTCCATTAAAGCATCCTCCTATATTTAAAAGTCTAAACTATATTATACCAAATCAGGGTTGTCTTCTTCAATAAAACGCCATGGTAATTCAGGTAATGGCTTCTCTTCTAGTACAAAAAATGTACCTCGTGCTAAATGAACTAGTTCACCTAATTCATTGTAAATACGAGCTGTCGCAACCATAGTAGTTTTACCACTGTGCTCTACATTAGCTACGCCACGCAATATCGTACCGCCTTTAACAGCTTTCACATAGTTACCATTAAGATCAATGGTGCTCACAGATTTACCCAATGTAAAGCAAGCCGTTCCCATCACACTATCTGCTAAGCCAATACAAACAGCGCCATGCAAATCCCCTCTAAAATTGCAGTACTCTGTTTCATTAGTTTGCAAGGTCATTTCCGCATGACCTGGTTCAACCGCTGTAATCTCAGAATCTTTTACCCACGAAAATGGATTCTGATCTCGTAATTCGTTGAAATATTCTAACAATGTTGTAGCCATAAGGTTCTCCATTCTATATACACACCCATAGATTAACCAATCTAAATACTAAGTCTATTACATTACCTGTATGAAAATCTCTATAGTTATATACCAAAATTCAATACAAACATATAAAAATGGTGCGTTACATCATACATATTGTATCATGCAACGCACCATATGCGAATAACTCTATCTAATTATGTAGTATGTTCTTAATAAAACACATTTACAATTTTAGATTATTCATAATGTAATGCATCAATTGGATTGAGCTTAGCTGCCTTACGGGCAGGATAAATACCAAAGATCAAACCTATTGCCATAGAGAAGGCAAAGGACATTACAATCGTCGGTATAGATATAACCGTACTCATACCCGAAGCCATGCCAATCAGCTTAGATGAGCCTATGCCGAGTATAATCCCTATTATTCCCCCCATCAAACTGATAACAACAGCTTCGATAAGGAATTGTGTAACGATAACACTATAAGTAGCGCCCAGTGCTTTACGTACCCCAATCTCTCTTGTCCGTTCAGTTACGGATACGAGCATAATATTCATAATGCCAATACCACCAACTACAAGGGAAATGGCCGCTACAGCACCAAGGAATAATGTTAACGTACCTGTTGTTTCCTCCATAGTTTCCATGATGGAGTTCATGTTTTGGATATTGAAATCATCGAGGTTTGTATCTTTAATACCATGTCGTACACGCAATAGGTTTTCAATATCGGATTGTAAACGATCGATACCACTTTCATCCTTACCTACCACGTAGATCATACGGAGATAATCAACACCTTCTACCCGTTCCATAGCTGTAGTATATGGAATAATTACCATATCATCTTGGTCATTACCCATCGCACCGCTGCCCTTACTATTAAGAACACCAATGATACGGAACGGAATATTTTTGACACGAATTTCAGCACCTACTGGATCTTCATCACCAAATAGATTCTTCACAACTGTTTTACCTACGACTGCAACGCGTTCACGATTCTGCACATTCTTTTCAGACAAGAATCGACCGGATTTCATAGACCAATTGTTTACATCTAAATAGTTATAGCTAACACCAGATACTGAAGTAGTCCAGTTCTTATTTTGATAAATCACTACATACGAGCCATTTGTCATGGGACTAGCTGCTTTAACACCATCTAACTTTGAAATAGCTTCATAGTCAGAAACCTTTAAAGACTTCATAGATCCTGCAGAAGGACGAACCCCCGGTGTACGTGGTGCACCAGGCATAACCATTAATAGATTAGAACCTAAGCTAGAAATAGAATTCTGGATATCTTGCTTTACACCATTACCAATAGATACTAAAGCAATTACGGCAGCTACACCGATAATAATGCCTAACATGGTTAAAATGGATCGCATTTTATTAGCAATGAGGGATGCCCATGCCATTAAGAAACTCTCTTTATACATGTGGCACCTCCTGTACAGGCGTCATATTAAGATTTTGGGAATCCTCTACAATTAAACCATCACGCAATACTACATTGCGACTTGCATAGGTTGCAATTTCCGGTTCATGAGTAACAAGGATTATAGTTCGCCCTTCATCGTAAAGGCCTCTAAAAATATTCATAACATCGATAGTCGACTTGGAGTCAAGGTTACCTGTCGGTTCATCGGCCATGATGATAGCAGGATTATTAGCCAGTGCACGAGCAATAGCAACACGTTGACGTTGACCACCAGACAACTCAGATGGCAAGTGATCCATACGCTCACCAAGACCAACGGAAGATAATAGTGCCGCAGCTCGTTCATTACGCGATTTTTTATCCATCCCTGCATAAATCATAGGGAGCGCTACATTTTCTAAGGCTGTTAATTTTGTTAATAAGTTAAAACTTTGGAATACAAAGCCTATTTGTTTATTTCGTACAAAGGCCAATTCATCATCGGATAAGGTAGCTACCTCATCGCCATTAAGGCGGTATGAACCTGTCGTTGGTCTGTCTAAACAGCCAAGAATGTTCATAAAGGTAGACTTACCAGAACCAGAAGGACCCATAATAGATACGAATTCGCCTTTATTGACCTGTAAATCGATACCATGCAAAACAGGCACCGATAATTTACCATTTACATAGGTCTTCGTAATCCCTTGTATATCGATTACTGCTTGATTCATATTCACCTACTATTAGAATGGTCCACGGCTATTATTCTTAGGTGCCGTTACATCACCACTTACGATGATTTCATCACCTTCAGATAAACCTTTTAAAATTTGTACGTTAGTATCCCCAGTTACACCTGTAGAAACAGCTGTACGTACTGGTTGACCATCTTTAATAACATATACGTATTCACCTTGCTTATCTGTACGCACAGCAGTAAGCGGTACTACCAATGTGTTTTTAATATCTTCACCAAAGATGGTTGCACGAGCCGTCATAGATGGTAAGAAGTTGTTGGAAATATTTTCAGGAATTTGAACTTTTACAGTATAGTACACAACACTGTTGCTTGTAGCACCCATGTTACCTTTTGTACCTTTTGCGATTTCAGATACGTAGCCTGTGAAAGTTTCACCCGGTTTAGAGTCTACAGTAAATTCTACTTTAGCACCTTGTTTGATACTACCAATATCGGTTTCATCTACTGTTAAGTAAATTTCTAAGTTACTTAAATCTGCGATAGTAGCGATAATCATTTGTGTAGAAATACCGGTACTGATAGTTTGACCAGCTTTCAATGGAGTGCCTATAACAGTGCCAGACATTGGTGCTGTAATTGTAGCATCGCTTAAATCTGCTGCTGCGCGGTCATACGTAGATTTTGCACGTTCATAAGATGTTACAGAATCATCATAGGTTTGTTGAGCGATAGCATTTTGGTCTGCTAATGCTTTATAACGATTCATATCAAGTTCTGCCTTAGCTAATGCAGCCCGTGCATCATCTGCAGAGGCTTGTAATTGACGTGTATCAATATAAGCGATAACTTGACCAGCCGTAACTTGATCATTCTCTTTTACTAAAACTTTTTCAAGCTTACCAGCCACATTCGTAGAAACGTCTACATAATTTACAGGGTTAATAGTACCAGTTGCGCTAATACTAGTTTTTACATCACCCTTTTCTACCTTACCAGTAGTATATAAGTTTTGTGTTTGCTTAGAACCTTCGCTATGCATGTAGTAGTATGTACCACCACCAAGAACACAAAGAACAACAGCACCTGCAATAATGCGCTTACGATGCTTTTGCAAAAATTCTTTCATTATAATCTCCTTATATTAAAATGAAGATATTGGCACAACATGTATCGTTCCTAACAATACTATTAGTATTTTTAAATTATACAGTACCAATTACTTTTATGCAATATAATTTCATTAATGAATAATTGATGATAAAAGAAAATGACCCTTGCGGGTCATTATATTTTTAACTGCTTAAAATGGATAATAATGTATAATCCTTTTCATTAATAGGAAATAGAAGACTTTCAGCCTCTTGATAAGAAATAGCACGAATGTGACCATCAATATATCCAATTAGTCGATTATCAGTACCGTTCATCAATAACTCAATACAAGTTTCACTCATACGTGCCGCTAAAATAGCATCGAATGCAGAAGGACCTCCGCCGCGTTGTAAATATCCTAATACAGTCAAACTAGGATCAAATTCCGTATGCTCCTTAATAAAGGATTTTACTTCTCCACTATTGTAAGCACCTTCAGCAACGAGTATCACACTATATTCTTTACCCCGAATCTGTGTTTCCTTTAAATGACGACAGACCTCATGTAAAGGCATAGGATTTTCAGGAACGAGTACAATTTCAGCACCACAGGCAAGGCCAGCTTTAAGTGCAATATGACCTGCTTTACGACCCATTACCTCTACAATGGCTACCCGTTCATGTGAATTAGATGTATCACGAATTCTTCCAACCGCATCAACCACAGTATTGAGCGCCGTATCAAAGCCTATCGTATATTGAGTGCCACCCATATCATTATCTATAGTACAGGGAATCGTCATGGTAGACATACCAAGCTTAGCTAAACTCGTAGCGCCTCGCATAGAACCATCGCCACCGATAACAATGAGGTGGTCAATGCTATAGGCTTTCAAAATATCGTAAGCTTTACGCTGAACATCTTCATTTTGAAACTCAGGAAAACGAGCTGTTTTTAGCATGGTACCGCCTTGAGTAATAATGCCACCCACAGAACGGTTTGCTAAAGGAACAAATTGTTCTTCCATAATACCTACATAGCCACGTTCAATACCGAAAACTTCAAAGCCTTCATGAATAGCTTTTCTAGTTAGCGCTCTTATGGCGGCGTTCATTCCAGGTGCGTCTCCGCCGCTTGTTAGTATTGCGATTCTTCTCATATCCATTACCCCCTTGTGGTGTACGTTGTTTGGATATAGTTTCTGTCTTATGTCCTGTAACCGCTTGATTAGATTTCTTATGTTTTCGGCGTTTATCATTGCCCAATTTATGAGATTCTACCCGGTCGGAATATTCTTTATTAACGACTATTTTAGTAGCTACTGTATCATTAGAAAACGTCGTATTCGGATGATTAAAACGTTCCGATTTAGATAATCTATGATTATCTTTTGTATTTCTTTGAGAGTTATTAAATTGTAGTTCTTGAGATGACGGTTTTACATCTCTAGTATCCGTATCATTGGGTTGACGTCTTGCTTTAAATTGAACACCTGAGGTAACTAACTCATTCTCAATGCGTTGCATAAAATCATAGGTCCGACCATTTGTTGTATCTAGTACAAAATCACACTGCTTATACACTGGTTTCCAGGATTGTATCATAGCATGTACAAAGGCATGAACATTGTTATAATCCATGGTTGGCCGTTTCCCAATACGGCGATTCACACGACTGACAATGCGAAATTGTGCAGCGCGGATACCAATGATATAAGAATATTTCTTCAATACCTTTAATGTGCGATGTTCAATGGGAAAATTACCACCTACGGAGATGACTGCTTCGTGATATAAGCAAACCTTTTTCAGTACATCCATTTCTGCACGTCGGAATGCTTTTTCCCCAATTTTCTTGAATATTTCAGCAATAGGCAACCCAAAACGACCTTCTAATACGCGATCGGTATCTACAAATTGCCATCCCTTGCGTTCCGCAAGATTACGACCGAAATGGCTCTTGCCACTCCCCATAGAACCGATGAGCATAATATTTCGTTTTATTATCATCTGTTATGTGCCCCTTATTATTTCATATCCTTCATTGTACTATAAAATGCAATAAAAACAAAGACAGACTATAGAATAACGATCTATAATCTGTCTCTATTAATATTACTATATAAGAATATATATTAAGGCCTCATAGTCGGTTTTACTGCACAATGTACATACACTACATTGCCTTTCCGTTCTATGTCCTCGATTTCTATACGGCGTGAAGGGTCTTTTGCTTCAACAGTATTAATCCAGTTGATAAGGCGTTCTGTACTTCCTAATAAATTTAATTCTAATACACCTTCATGCTCATCAGTACTAACAATCATTAATGGTTCTCCTTGCAAAGACTCAAAAATACTAGTATTAGAACTCGTGTTCGATAACTTATTTTCTGTAAAAGATGCTAGTAATTTTGCTTCCTTAGATACAATATAATCTGACTTAGCCTGCATTTGGATAACATAGTTTTCTTGTCGTTCTTTCAAATGAGTCGCTTTGTGATCTAAGCTAATATACCCATATAGTGAAATACTAATGATGATACCCCACACTAGTATGATCATTACTATCTTCTCTACTGGATGTGTTGTGCTCTCCTTTAGATCCTTCCATATGGAATGTATATATACCTCGATCTGCTTTAACTGTTCCATGACAATCCATTCCAATTAACCTTTGTTGAAGACTAGCTATAAATTTACGGCATGCTTCATCACTATGGCCTATACCATCTAAACTAATATGTTCATCCTTTATGTTAAGGTGTTGTAAACTAATTCCTTGTTCCATAGCTATATCAAGAACATATAAAACGATAGTATTTTGAAAAATAGTTTCTTTATTTTTTCCAGAACTATTCTTAAGTATTCTATTTTTAACTGATGCTATATCTTCATACTGTTTTCCAATTGACTGATACTGCGAATTTTCCAATAGCGTCAATAGTTCTGTCTTTTCAGTCTTATACTGTTCATAACTCGACAAGCAACAACCTATTGCTATTAATCCTACTAATCCGTATACAATACTCATACCATATAGATAATAACGATATCTGTGCCATAAACTATGCCAACGTAACGATCGAGGCATTAGATTAATATATCTACCATCCCAAGCCAATCCATTTAAGCCCCCTTGCGGCCATACCAATGGCCATGTCCCAATCTAATTGTCCTTGTTTACATCGATTGCGACCACGCCCTAAGAATAATAATGGAATATACTCTGTTTCTCCATATATAGAAATAATGGCTTCCATATCCTTTTGTTCCTCATCGGTTAATCGCTCTAATCCGTACAGCTTAATTCCTTGTATTTCATCTACACCAAATTCTTGCAACCTTGCTTCTAGCACCTCCATAGCTTCTGATACATCACTGCTACTAATAGGGACAATCCGTTCTTGAATACATATATCATTCCACCATAGCCATAAATGTAGATGGTCCGTCTCAACGACACCTGTTACTGTCCCACTACGTCGCATCAAACTGTAACAAATAGGAATAGGCCAGAAATCGATTACATCCACCGGTGCATAGGTGTCTCGTATACCTTGTTTTAAAAGTTCTAATGAATGACGCTCTACGGCAACCATAAACATATGGTAATTATGTCTTGGATATTCTCGACGACATGCATCCATTTGGAAACTGTCGCCATCAAAGGTAAAGTAATCCTCTACATTCCATTTGATGAACTCCTTCATATCAAAATCGTGAGGATCATAAGGTGCTACATGCATTTGTGTATCAATATTAGCTACTATGCTGTAAGCTCCATCATCTAAATCATACATTTCTATAAATTTTCTAACATCCTCATCAATAGATGCACTGCGTTTCATTTCCAATGCATCGGTAATGACCATCGTTTTATTTTCTACATGAGCTGTCACACATACAATACGTTCATCTGTAATACATACACCAGTATGTATTTTCTTTTTCCGTTTCATAGATTCACCTCAATATGGTTTTATCTTCATAACATGCATAGTATGATCTGTATCTACTGTCACATACATATGTACACGACTTACTATTTCCTGATGTTTCAATTTTCCATAACTCATAACATGACGAGGATTGTCATGGGATAGATCGGCCTCAATGGTAATTTCTACATCCGCATTATCAGCCACAATTAGCTTTTTCTGAAAGTCCCAAGTATTACCAGCCTTACAGTAGCCTACAAACCAATGCGCTCCACTTTGCGCTGCATAATGAGCCTCTTCTAAATGCAATTCATCTACTGCATTACTTTCACAAATTTGACCAATACGCAGTCCCATAAAGGCCAATACTAATAAAAAGGACATTGTAAATATGGCTACATATGTAATAAACCCAGCATTATGGGCTCCCATGTTCATGACTTGTTTCCTCATTATCTTTATACCAATCATATATACTACTTTGACCTATGGCGACTTCATATATAGCTAAGCCTCCATATCCAGCAGTATATTGTTTATCACCAGTAAATCGATTCGTTATGTACCAACGCATATGGACTACTCCGCTCTCATTCATACTAAATGGATGTTCTTGTGTGTACCCAACATTTCGTTTATCCTTTGTGCCGATAATGCGGCTGCCGCTAACAGGTTGTAAGCTTCCATCTGTAAGCTTCCTATACAGAGCATGACGTTGTAATGTTAGTGTAGTCCGCTTAGTATCGTGAATATATAAAGTCCTATTTTGATCCTCTACGGTTATCAGTACAGGATTCCATATGATTTGAGCCACCACCATTCGCCGCGTATAACGACCATCCTCCATTATAGCTACGCTATCTACTAATTTTGCATTCCACATAACCCCATAAAAAACTATGCCTAACAATAAGGTTAAAACGATAGTAGAAATAGTTATACTGATCAGTGTGGAATACAAAATAAAACCTCTTTGTGTATCATGAGCTCTCACCGTATTTCCTCCAAATCGAGAGATAAGGTATACACAATAGATTCATTATCTATGGCCTGCACAGTTAATCGTTGTAGGACAATGCCATTTTCTACGATAGGCTCTACATGTGTTTTATAAGTAATAGATTCACTGGGACTCATAATAAATTGAGAGTTATGTATACCATCTTGAATATGACCCGTTTGATAATACATAGACTTACTTTCCTCTACATATGTTATGGTGTCTTGTAATATATGATCCCAATAGTAAGCCTTATAAATTGTTAAGGTAGCCATCCAAAATACAGATAATATAACAGGCAAGATAAACATAATAATAGCTGTTGATACTAAGGCATCTCCATACATGAAGCCCTTAGTGTACTTCTTCCCATCGAATACGTCCCGTCTGTACAGATATCCATATACGATTTCTCTCACCACTTTCTCGATCCCGTAAAATAAGTTCCGTCCCATCATAAGGTAATCCTAGAGAAGAAAAAGAGATAACCGTTAAGGGTTGTACATTTTCAATCCCTGCAGGTAAGGATATATTAACTGTATGATGATGAGCATCCTCCTCTAAGGTATAACTATCTTTATTTAATATGAATAACATACGCCCTTTTCCATTAGATTTATGTCCAAGCATAGACCAAAGTTGAACCTTTTTTAACATATATACTACTTCTTGAGTACTTCCATTTAGAGTGTAACGGCTAGGCGTTGTTACAATGGGCAAAGACATAGAAATAAGGAGTAAAAATAAACTAATCGCAATAATCCACTCAGCTAACAAAGAGCCGTATTGATGATGTATAGGTTGTGCCTTAACCATTGGTACAACACCTCCATATAGGGTCCGCCATGTAAGGCACACCAACCACCAAAGCATAGAAAGGGACCAAATGGAATGTATCGATTACGATAGCTTGTTAGTAAGAGATAGAGAGAACCAACACAAAAGGCTACGTAAAAGAAGCATACAATCTCCCAAGGCGTAAGCCACATGGCAATAGCAGAAAACCATTTCACATCTCCTAGGCCAAAACCTTTATGGCTTATAAGTCGAAGTCCATATGTAATAGCACCTACACTCATAACACTTATAATTGTTACAAGCATAGACTTATCATTTATAAAGCTATACACTATACCACCTAAAACAAGCACTAACGCCCCTTCATCAGGCAATATATAGTAATGCATATCGATGGTAGCACCTGCTATGATGATGAGTGAAAATACAGCATACAAAGCAACGTGAATAAAGGATATTGCTCGTGATGAAAATATAATAGGTAGCACTATGGATGCTATATACACGATCAGTGCTATAACATAATAAGTCCCTTTCATACCTTGTCCTTCCTAAAATCAACTGTACATATATTAATGTAAATATAACTACTGTATAGCGATTAATATAACTACATATGTAAATGCAAATATAAATTTACATTCTAATCATCAATCCATGCATATTAACTATTAAGACTTAAATATTTAATATTAAATAATAAATATTAAGTACTAAATACTAGATATCAATTACGTTTAAGGTGCATCAGGGGCTTTAACTACAACTGCCTTTGCAGTACCACCATTAACCGCTTCATAAGTAATGGTATATTCCTTATCTTTTGCAGTTTTAACATGTTCTGTAAGATAGCCTTCTTTATATAGATTTTCTACAGTTGGCGGTGTATCTACATTCTTGTCGATCATAAAAGGTTATATCTTATTAATTTATTTCAAATTTCAAAATACGTTGTAATAATCAAAGTTTTATATCATGGCTTAGTTAAACCAATAACAGAAAATATAATATTTCAAAATCAGTTTTTGACGAATTTTTGATTGAAACTAAAAAAGAGGGTAGCAGTTATGCTACCCTCAATTTGTTTATTTATCAAGTTCTACTAATCTATGTAGTTCACCATTAACGAACCACATTTCACAACGCACGTTGTCTTGGTCTACTAATGTTGCCATGTATAACCCATCTTGATTAGGTTGAATATCTTCTGCGAATTGATGTGTTTTTCCCTCGAATGTAAATACTTGCGCCATAATATATTCCTTTCAGTTAAAAGTAAAAATATGTAACTGTCAACTAACAGTTGATTGTTGCAAGCCGTGCAACTCGGAGATATATGGATCACCTACCATCTCACAACTTTAACTAATGCGGATGCGCCTTTAAACTCTGAACCTCTAAAGTGTGCTAACCCTTGTACTTTTTTATCTTCATATCCAACTGTTTCGTATACTTCACCATTAGTCATTACTGTTACACCAGCCAATATGCTATGTGGTTTATCTAATTTGATTTTGTACACATCTACTTTTTGTTCCTCTGTATTAGCAACTACTGCAGTCCTATCAGATTTTTCAGTTGCTGCTTTAGGTACATTAGGGTTGCTATGTGCAATATCCTGTTTAACCCTTTCTGCAGCCTTTTCTACAGTAGGTGCTTGCGTATAATAAGTCGCTACTGGTTGAGTTCTTTCCTTAATGGAAATAACCTCTTGTGCTTGTTGTTCCGTTACATGAATTGCTTTTGACAATTCTTTAGGTGATTTAGCTTGTTGTTGAGTAATTACAACAGGCTTTTCAATCTGTTTCTGTTTATACAGATGATAGCATCCCATACACACTAATATAAATACCAACATAGGAATTAACACCTGTGAGGTGCGTTTATGTGTTTTTATATAAGTTAGTACCTTACGTAGATAAAACATTCACCTATGCCCCCTCTACCTCTTCCATTAGCATTTTTAACGCTTTCATTTTCTCATCCATAAATCGATTGTTAAGACTATCACGTAACACGCTATTATTCCATTCGTAACTCATGCACGTATCATAGATACCAGCGATTAGGTCATAATCAAAACGCTTATCGTCAATGTAGGATAGGTTTGGTAGTTCAATGTCTAATGCTTTTTCCATTAACTTTAATGCATCATTGAACATATTAACGATTTCACCAGTACCATATTGTACCGCTCTACTCCATACTACATCCTTTAATGCATTAGAATGCTTTTCTACATTGAATAGATTTTGTTTAAGATACTCACACGCTACATCGTAGTAAGCACTTTTAATATAGTCATGTTGCATCTTTTCAAAACCTACCGCATCAAGTGTACCTAGTTCTTTCCATTTGGCAATAAAGCCATCAGAATTGATTTCACCGCTATCTATCAAGGCTCTTGCGTAGTCTGTGTAAAAACCACCTTGTTTTAAACCCCAACCTAAAAACGCATCAACACTACCACAATTACTTGCTAGTTGATATGTGCCATAAGAGATACCACCAGCATCATTGATGCCACTAGATACACACGCTGGGTCTCCATTACTTTCATATTCAGCACTCAATAAACCTAATTCCATTTCGCTTGCTCCTTTCTATTGTTTTCTCTACCGCCCAAATAACCAACTAAGCCTGACGATATACTCATTGCTAATTCGTTGTAACCATATAGGATAGCCATTATATTTACAGTTCCTAATATGAGTATTGTCAGAACCTCTCTTATACTTATTTTCTCAATCATTTAATCGCATCCTTTATTGATTTAACGAACGCTATCAATTCTTTAACCAAACTCATCGCACGTTTAAACCATCTAGTTTCTACTAATTCAAGTTCAATCATATTCTCTACAATCGATGCTAACTCAACCATGATTGGTACTAGATACATCAATGTAGATAGGAATACATCAATGCGACCTAACATTGGAATGTCTACATCAGGTAGTGTTAAGAGAATGAACGATAAGAGGAATAACCACGGATAAGATTTAACTAATTTCTTAGTCATATCTGCTCTTAGTTTTCCGCTTACAAGAAATCTGCGTTGGTGTCCATCGATTTCAACACTCGCCCATCCTCTCCATATGATCGCAAGGAACATATTCTTGAATGTGATTTCCCTTTTAGTAGCCAAATTAAAATTGCGTGCCTCGACTAAGACACGCAACAATGTATCAACAAACACTAATACAACACTTGTAAATATGGCTAGTGAAATTCTAACCGCCTCGCTTACACTAAAAACTTCGAACATAAAAGGTGAAAGAAAAACTTCAATCATGCTTACTCTCCAATTCGTTCTATCTTGATATATAATTTCCGTCCACTAACATTTACAGTATCTCTCCAACCATTGATATTAACTGTAGCATTTGCCATAAGACCTGAACGTGCGCTAACATTTACTTCAATATCTGTAGATGTTGTGATTGTAAATTCATTGCTCTTGTTGTTTACTCCCTCAACCGTTGCCCTGTATCTGCCTTTAGGTAAGTACACAAACATCTTTTCAGTCCCCCTAATATCTTCAGGGTACTTTTGCCAATTCCAAGTAGTATACCATATAGGGTTAGTTTGAACATATCTTTTAGCACCATTTGATATACGTTGTACAACAAGGGCGGTTTTATCCGCCCCTAATCGTGCATAGTATGTTTTGCCACTAATAACTATCGGTAGTCGCTCTTCGCCTACATCACGCAAGTTATCTGTCAGTCCAAATGTTAATGTATCATTTCCTTTCTTAACTTTCAGATTAGGCATTATTCAACATACACCTCGTTTCCACCAGTAGCACTCCACAATTTCAATCGGCTATTTAATGATGTTTGTACTCTCCCCCAAGATTTCCATTTATCAGCCATAAACATTCTGTGGTATGTTTCACCATTGAACGCATGGAATGTTTGGTCTATCATCTTACCTTTGCCAAAGTTCATTACAATTAACATACCTTGTTTATGAGAACGTGGTGGATTATTAGCACCACCATCAAAGTTGATTTCAATAGCACCTTGTTCTGTGAATGTGTTCCAGTCTTTCTCTGCATCAACTTTAGAGTACGGAAAACATAATTGGTCTACTTCCGATTTCTTAACAAAGTTATCGTCTACATCCTTTTTCTTATAAATAGCCGTTCCGTAATGTTTGGTGGTAAGTACTGTGAAACTATCTGTACCATCATAGTGTTTAAATTCCTTACCTTTAACAAACGTATTAACGGAGTTATCGCCAAGTTCTACGTTACCACTAGTAGATACTTTAGCCATGCCAACACCATGTCCGTCAGGTTTATAACCCTCGATTAAGGTATTATTAGCCATTTTAAGTGCGCCACTTAATGTACCGCCTGTTAGTTTGAGATAATCAAGCGTTGCCAATCGTGCAGTATTGATAGAGTTTTGATAGTCTTTATTTGGATCACCAACATAAATATCTACTTGGTGTCGCTTGTTTGGTTTTTCAGTCAATACCGCAAAATAGAATTTGCCGTTGTAATAAGCTATATCTTCGATTTCAGTAGTTCTATTGATTTCAATAATCTGTTTAACTGTGCCAAATGGTGTACATTCTACCAAGCTACCAAGAGTTGCACTCATGATGCATCCGTTTAACATGAAAGCACCATTGTTATTGAAATCATCGTACTGGTAATCAACTTGATATGATTTCATTTTCACAAAATCATCGTTGTATAAGTTGATTTCACGCAAGCGTTGTTGACCGCTAATAGGTACGATACTTACATAAGTACGTGTGATTGGGTCATAGCCAATATTGAATACACGTTCATTCAATGTGATAGTACGTTCATATTGCATTGTATCTGCGTTAAGTACTGTTAGATTGTTTCCGTTCTTCAACCCATTGGCAAGATAAATCATATTGGTGTTTTTGTTATAACACATTGTGTTACAATGCCCCATTTTATCTGGGTCATTAAACTTATACGTACCTACAATCTCAAACGTGGATGAATTGAGTTCATATAATATTTGGTTGTTACCATCACCGCTAATACAAGCTAATACGAATACATTCTTCTTATCGTTGTAAGTGAACCCTTGGCATTGGTTCACCTCATCGCCGTATTGAATGTTTTTTACAAACGCAATGTTATTTGCACCTTTAAGCATTGGTGTTTCAGTCGGATAGAACGGCTTGATATTGCTATAAGTACCCATATCCATTACGCTATCGACTGTGTTAAACGATAGATGCTCATTGATTTTGTAGATGCCATTAGGTATCAACAAGATTTTATTTTTTAGATTATCGTTAGCACGTTTAAAGGCTGCGGTATCATCTGCTACACCATCACCTACTGCTCCAAAGTCTTTTACAGAAACGATGCCATACAAGCTATCTTTAGTTTGGTATTTTGCATCAGCCTCGGTTTTAGTAACCAAGCCACCGCCATTAGGCAATGCAATTTGTTCTGCTTTAGCTGCTGCAGTTTCTGCACGTTTAGCAGCATCTGTTGCCTTGATAGCATTACTTGCGATTGATGTTTGTTTATTATCAATGTCGGTTTTTAAATTGCGTGCTTGACTGACTAACTCATTAATATCTCGTTTATCGACTGTAGTTTGTCCAGCGTAAGCCTTAGCATCTCTTACTAATCGTTCTGCAGTCGCAACATTAGTTGAGGATGTATCAAGTGCGGTATTAGCCGTTGCCAATTTATCGTCAACAGTTGATGCAATCGTTTTGATTTCTTCGCCCAATCGGTTAATAGTATCTGCATTAGCGTTAATCTTATCTGATTTTTCGCTAATCGTATTCATAGCACTTATCGCATCATTAGCAGCTTTCACGGAACGCTCTACAATATCCCTTGCAACTTCATTTGCGTTTTTGTCGCTATCCACTCGAATTTTTAATGAGCGGTCTAGTTCTGCTTTCATTTCTTGTAAAATGAGTATGATCTTATCCGTTGCGTGTTCGATATTCTCGAATGGATACTCATCAGGCAAGTCCATATCTTGTGAAATAGGTGTTCTGCGTTCCAAGATAACCTTTTGCCCTACGGCTAGTGCATCGCCATTCGCCGGATAGATTACCGATTTGGTGTTTTCGTCATAATCGATATTCCCTACTTGTACCGCCTCTGTACCATCTTCATCAACAATAGTTAGTTTAATATCCTCGATTTGTACAAAATCATAAGGGAAAATAAACTTCTTATTTCTCCCATCACATTGATACACTACAGATGGTTTTAGTACTTCTGGTGTCAATTTAACATCCCCTTTCAGTTGTATATAAATAGGACTACCCATTATGGATAGTCCTTATTTATCAATGTTTCTTTTTGTCTTTTTTAGTTTTAAGTCTGCGGTCAAATACAATAGCCATGATTACATCCTCTAGCTTTGCATCGGTATCGGTGAACGCATATTTAGCTAATGTCCATAGTCCGTCTGTTACAGTATCGCTAAAACCAGTTGCCCTGTTCGTTAACTGGCTAAGACTTCTGCCTAAATCAACACCATCTTTTTTATCATTGATAATAGCATTGCCTACATCGTAAAACTTCTCTACGATGCTTAAAGCCATAACGCTATTACCTTTATTAAATGGTCTATCACCTAGAATGTATTTCATAGCCATATTTGACATATCACGGATGATTGGTACACCCATAGTACCTTGTGAGACTAATTCCTCAATAAACGACTTAGCTAAATCATCAGGCTTATCATCATCACCATTTGTCATAGCTTTATACGCCATCATACCTATTGCTGGAGCTACCAATGACCACCATAGCATTTTAACGAACCTTGCATAATCGCCATTATCCTTACGTGCATAATTCCCCTCTGTTATGATGTTATACAACGTATTAGCGTAGGAATAGAACGGAACGAATAGTTGAGTAAATATAGAACGTGAACGTTGAATAGCAGCAGCATCTTTAGTATCACCGCTACCAAATATATCTCGGACTGCTCTGTCGCCAGCCTCGATAGATTGTTGTTCTATCCATTCTGCACTTACACCCTCTTTACTCATGAGTTCCGCTTGCTTTTGATCATATGCAAACTTCCATACAGGAATAGACAATGCAAAGTCTGTTTCTGTAAGCAATCTAAACCCCATTTGGTTTATATCGTCTCTAACATTTGCAAGTTGTTCTACCTTATAACCACCTACATTTGTATCACCTAAACGTAAGCCTTTACCTGCAATCGATAAACCTTTTTTCAAGTCTTTATCCAAAGTTTGAACACGCTCACGCATGAAGATTGATTGTGCTAATACAAAATCTCTAGTGTTGTTATAAGTGGTTGTGCCATGTCCATAGAACCCTAACCCAGCATGGTTAACCGCTCTAATAGTATTACCTATTCCTATGCGATAAAACGCTACTGGAATGTTTAGCGCATTTTGTAAGGCTACTGATACCCTACCAACCATA
>NZ_UQYC01000027.1 GCF_900545205.1 uncultured Veillonella sp.
CAGCTGGGCTGGAATCTTGTTGGACACTTCCTTGTTGACAAGGTGCTTGCCTTCATACACGAGGTGGTTTAGGTACTGTGTTAAAAGAAATTGCAGATCAAAGCCAAGTGGGGATTAAGGTAGAAGAAGCGGCTATACCAATTCACGCCGAAGTACAATCTGTTTGTGATATTTTAGGGTATGATCCGTTATATTTAGCAAATGAAGGAAAGGTTGTACTCGTGGTAGATCCATCCGTTACAGATGAAGTTCTATCTATTCTTCACAGCTTCGAAGAAGGTAAAGAAGCGGTACTAATTGGCAAAACATTAGATAAGAATATTGGTAAGGTTGGTTTGCAAACTGCTATTGGTGGTGTTCGCTTAATCGACTTGTTAGGTGAAGATCAAGTTCCTCGTATCTGCTAATTATATAATTGAGTTTCTCTAAGTCGTAAAGATATGTAAAGATAAGAACTATTTTAGGCCTATAGAGTATGAGTTAGACTTGATATTGACACTAATTCTTTATGATGGTAGCATTAAATTAAGTTGTGTAAAATTCATTGATTGTTCATCGGACTTTTATACAATGCTAGTATCTTTATGTGTAAGTTCTTATACTTTCACTAGAATCTATGTATAGAATTTGTTAAAATATAAGTATCTATAGGAGGCTTATTATGAAAAAGAAGATTATTACAGCTGTTCTAGGGATTTGTTTAACTACAACTGCATTTGGCGGTATCTTGACTACTCAAGCTGGCGGCCTTAGCAGTATTCTTGGCGGTGCAGCTAAAATTGGTGGTATCGGCATTGTTGTTAACAAATTTGGTCCACAAATTGACTCTTTCTTGAATAAATTATTGAAACAAAATAACTTAAGCACAGAATATACAACTAAAGTTGTACCTATCATCAGTATTGGTACAAAAGGTTATATCGGTGCTGCTCAAGTTACTGGTCCTGCATCTAGCATTGAACAAGTTAAAGCCGTTGCCCAAGTAGAAGGTAGCTTTAACGGTATGGTTCGTGTTAAAGGTTTAGTACCTGTTGATAGCACAAACCCAGTTGGTGCATCTCGTGTTCAAGGCGTAGGTGTATCTGCGATTATCGATTTGAAAATTTAATGGCCACTGAGCATATAAAATAGTAGACTCAGGGAATAAGCACGGTCTTAGGCCCGTGCTTATTCTGTTGTATAACAGTTATACATTAGATACGTTGTGGAGGAATTTATGAAGAAGCAAGTACTTACACTTTTAATGGCATCCTTGATTTCAGGCACTGCATTTGCTGCTCCTGGCACAGTTACAGAGAAAACAAATGTTTTGGAAACTACTGTATATGGTGCAGTACAAGATGGTGCTGTAGTGGACCGCATTAATCAACTTGATGAAACCGTGTATGGTACTGGTTTCAATGGCAATTCTGCTACATTGAGCAAACGTGTTGATTCCCTCTATAACTCCGTAGAAGGTAGTGGCACAAACATTTCTTTGCGCGAAGAAATGGATGCGCTTGAATATACATATCAAAATAGCATTAACGCAGGTTCTCTTGTAGATCGCGTAGAAAAGATGGAACGTAGCGTTAATGGTCGTATTGGTAGCGGCTCTTTACAAAAACGTATCATTTCTTTGAAAACAAAAGTATATGGTAGCAATGTAACGCTTACTAACCAAGTTGGTACATTAGCTGGTAACCAAGTCTTCAAAGTTACCTTGAATGACGCTGTTTCTTCTAAAACTAGCCATGAAGGCGACACTGTTGCTTTCACAGTAGCTGAAAATGTAATGGATGGCAATGTGTTATTGGTACCTGCAGGTACAGTAGGATCTGGTACAATTACATCCTTGAAAAAGGCTCGTTCCTTTGGTCGTAATGGTGTATTAGACATCACATTTGACACAATCCCTGCTATTGATGGTACTGAATTTACTGCAGTACAAGGTAAAGAAGCTAAGGATAAAACTCGCAGTGAAGTTAAAGCAGCTGGTGCATCCGTAGCTGGTGCTGTTTTACTTGGACCAGTAGGCTTAGTAGGTGGTGCCTTTGTTAAGGGTAAAAATATTGAATACCCTGCTGGTGCAACTATTTATGTACAACCTCAAGATTCTGTTACAATTCAAGGTCTTGTAATTGGTGGTGATGGTTTGGCTCACAGTGATGATGAATTGGCTGAAGCAGTAACTGTACCTAATACGGCCGATGAATCTGAAGAGACTGTAGACACTAATGAAGCGGCTGTTGATGAAAATGAAACAACAACAGAGGAACCAGCAGCAGTAGAAGAACAAGAAGAACCGGTAGAAAATGTTTCTCAACCTATCGTAGTTGTAAAGCGTAATCAATAATTAACAAATTCTTAAAGCAAGAGGAGTTCTAGTAACCATGAGGAAACGTAAAGTACAATGGCTGGCAGCGGCATGTGTTTTTTGTTTAGCACAACCAGTATGGGCCGCTACGGAGTCAACCACGGTATATCAAGATCAATTGGATAGCGTTGATCAATCCTATCTTGGAGAAATCTCTAAAGCATCTACACCTGAAAATAGTAATATCCGTGTTGTACGTCGTGGTGAAAAGGCAAAGTCTGATCAACCTACAGAACAATTGCCGACTCGTATTGATGCAGATAAAATGTCCTATACTGGGTCCACTGGTGATGTATATGCACAAGGTGATGTAGTAGTGACTCAAGGTAATCAAACCTTGATGGCACCACGTATAGAAGGTAATACAAAAACTACAGAATACCGTACTGTTGGTGGGTATCGCTTTTTGGAAAATGGCGGTAAAACAAAGGATATTACAGGTCAAAATATGACATATCGGACTAGTGACCGTCATTTTACAGCTGACCAAGCGTTTGGTTGGAATGATCCTTACTATGTGAAGGGGCAAAATGCTACATTTGATGGTGAAACTGGTCATATGGATAAAGGCATGGTTACCACAAAACATGCGATGTCCTTTAAACATACACCAGATTATCGTGTAGAAGGTCAAGATATCAAGGTGTATCCTGGCGATAAAGTCATTATTAAAAAACCGTCTTTCTACATTAAAAACTTTAAGGTTTTATCTTTACCTTCTTATACAGCATCCTTGCGCCATGATAAAGAAGGAAAATTCAGTATATTCTCATTAGTTCCAAAGCCTACATATAGTAGTGATGATGGACTTGGCTTGCATGGTAGTACTGATTATCCAATTGGTAAGCATGGTGAAGCTTATATCGATTATCGCTGGTATTCAAAATCAGGCTTTAAACCAAAAGTTGGTTATAGACACTACTTGCCTTGGGCTACTGCGTCAATTGGGTACAGTAAAGAATCTAATGAATATAATGATGAAACGGTATGGGTTGAAAAGATTGGTGAGGCACGTTTAGATACTCATACGTATCATGTGGGTAAATCACCAGTAACTGTACGCGGTGGCGTTAATGCCGGTTATTGGAAAGAAGGTTCTGTAAAAGGTTCCCATAAAGAATACTATACAGAAATATCTCATGATCCAATTAAGCTTGGTAAAAATGCTGATTTACGCTTCTTGGGCGGTTACCAACGCGACTACTATGGTTACGATGGTACGATTCGTAGCATGCCTTACTGGGGCGCTAGATTCCGCTCTAAAGTGGGAAATCGTGCTAATGTATGGGTTAGCTATAATCAACGTAATATTTCTTATAATAACTCTCCATATCGATTTGATACTACAGAGCTTCCTAAAGAGCTCATCTATGGCGGTAACTATAAATTGACTCGCTTAGATGATGTGTCTGTAAGTGTTAAAACAAATATGATGAGTGGTCAGATAGACTCTGTATATTATACATGGCATCGTGATTTACATTCCTTTGACTTGTACTTAACTTATAAGGATGCACATAGAAGCAATAATGATCAATGGAAAATCAAATTTGTTGGCAAAGACTTTTAATTAGGAGATAACTATGCAACGTATTAGAAAAGCCGTTATTCCAGCAGCTGGCTTTGGTACACGCTTCTTACCAGCTACTAAAGCACAACCAAAGGAAATGCTTCCTATCGTGGATACACCTGCTATCCAATATATTGTAAAAGAAGCATTAGATTCTGGTATTGAAGAGATCCTAATCATTACAGGCCGTAATAAACGCGCTATTGAAGATCATTTTGATAGCAGTGTGGAACTAGAATTGCTTTTACAAAGCCAAGGTAAAAATAAACAATTGGCTATGATTAAAGACTTAGCAGATATTAAAGTTCACTTTATTCGTCAAAAAGCTCCTCGTGGTCTTGGCGATGCTGTACTATGTGCAAAAGCCTTTATTGGTGATGAACCATTTGCTGTATTACTTGGTGATGATATTGTATATAATCCTGAAAATCCATGTCTTAAACAGTTAATTGAGTGTTACGATGAACATCCTGGTATTATCTTAGGGGCTCAATTTGTACCTGAAGATAAAGTTAGCTCTTATGGCATTGTATCTGGTGAAGCATTAGCGGATAATTTATATCGCGTTCATAATTTGGTGGAAAAACCAAAAAAAGAAGATGCACCATCTAGACTAGCAGTATTAGGTCGTTACATTTTAACGCCAGATATTTTCAATATTTTAGAAAATACAAAACCAGGCGTAGGTAATGAAGTTCAATTAACTGATGCTCTAGCAGCATCTAAAACCGATACGTATGCATTAGCTTATGAAGGTATTCGTTACGATACAGGCGATAAATTAGGTTACTTGAAAGCTACTGTTGAGTATGCCCTTCGTAATGAAGAGTTAGGTGAGAACTTCAAAGCATATTTGAAAGAACTAGACCTTAAATAGTGAAGCTATATATGTATATAAGAAAGAACCTGTGGATGTTACCATGGGTTCTTTTATTTAATGGCGATATTTTTGTATTATTGTCAACAAAACTAAGGTGATTTTGTTGACTAATAAAATAATGTTGATTATAATCAATTTATTGAATAAATAAAGGACTGTGATTATATGAGATCGCTCTTTACAACATTGTGTAATAATGATTTTGGATTACCAGGGCATAGTGTTATTAAGCATATGCATTATGATGCTTCGGGTAGTGATCAATCTATCTGTGGTATTTTATATCAAGTTGCTAAAACTACTACAATTGGTATTCTAGACAAATCAGGTTTTTTAATAGTTGATTTACGACCGGTACCGAGAAAATTTCGTATTCGTTCAATAATTCATGAAGAAGAGAATGATCGGACGATATCTTTCTCTAAGGAGGATATCATACGATTTGTAAATGATATTAACGATACCAATGAAATTCATCGTGAATCGCCCTATGTAGTGCCTGGTTGTATGATTTTAGAAAATTTATGGAATTATTGGAATATTAGTAAATCTGCACAGCAGATGGCTATTTATTTTCATGCACCCGTTATTGCAGATGATCAGGTAACTTTGGTGGAAAACTCTGAAGATGCTCATGTAGAAGGTTATGTAGGTGACACATTGGCATTTTCTGCTACGTTTTTTGGTGAAAATGAAGATTTAACATCTTTAAAACAAAGATGTATTAGTTAGAGGTAATTATGGAAGCAAGACGTTTAACAAAAATGGCTTTATTAACAGCCTTATTATGTATTTCAGCATATATTTCGTTCCCATTGCCATTTAGTCCGGCTATGGTAACTGCATTGACTTTGGTGGCTACATTAACAGGTCTATTATTGCAACCAAAGGATGCATTTATTGTATTTATCATTTACGTTTTACTTGGTGCTGTAGGTTTACCAGTATTCGTTGGTGGCACAGCAGGTCTTGGCAAATTATTAGGACCAACAGGGGGCTTTATCTTCTCTTGGCCAATAGCTTATACATTATTAAGCGTATTCAAAGGTTCTAAGAAGAGCTTTTTCTCTTATGCATGGCGTTCTCTTGTAATTACTATTCCTGTAGTATATCTATTTGGCGTTGCAGGCTTTATGATTGTAACAAAAACTGAACTTTGGGCGGCATTGCCTGTAGTAATGTTCCCATTCATTCCTGGGGATATTGTAAAATGTCTCGTTGCTTCTTGGTTAGCAACTAAAATTAAAATTTAGAATGTAATAATGAAAAGAGGCATTCCTTGGGATGCCTCTTTTCTGCATTTTCTTATAGGAGCTAATATGTCAGTATATATTCATGGTGGGCTTAGAATCCCTATAGGCGTATTACATGGACAATATAGAAATATGAGACCTGAAATGTTAGGAGCTCAACTCATTAATGAATTAATCAATCGTTATGATATTTCACAAGTGGATGGGATCTTTTGTGGTAATGCAGTTGGTACAGGTGGGAATATTGGTCGCCTTATGGGGCTCATGACTAATTTACCGAATTCTGTTCCTGGGATTACCGTAGATATGCAATGTGCATCAGCCTTGATGAGTATTGAGATGGCCTATACACATATTGCATCAGGTGTTATGGATTCGGCTATTGCTGGTGGTATTGAAAGTTCTTCATTACAGCCCGATAGGATGTATGCAGCTGGTGATAATCGTGAAGGCCTATATAAGGTTGCTCAGTTTAGCCCTAACGATTGTTCTCCTCTAGCTATGTTAGAAGGGGCAGAGAGGACGATTCAAAAGCATAATGTACTCAAGGAAGATTTATATCCATACATTATTGGCAGTCACCAACGGGCCATTGAGGCCTTAGATAATCCATATTTGCAATCTTATATTATGCCTATTACCATCGATGGAAAAGCATGTGTAGATGAATGTATTCGCCCTAAGATGAATGAGAAACTATTATCACGTATGAAGCCTTTATTAGGACCTAATTCCATTACAAATGCAGGCAATGCTTGTTTAACTCATGATGGCGCGGCTTTTGTATACGTATCTAATGAAAAAGGGCCCTTTAGAATTCATAGTATTATGCCTTGGGCGGGAAATCCTCAGTTTAGTCCAGAAGGAGCTTTAGAAAGCACAGAAGCGATTTTAAAACGCACTGGTCTAACGATGGATGATATTGATGTAGTAGAGTGGAACGAAGCCTTTGCTATCATTGATGTTCTCTTCAATAAGGCCTATCCTAAGCATTTAGAAAAATATAATAAATTGGGTGGTGCCTTAGCGTATGGACATCCTTATGGCTGTTCTGGTGCTATATTAGCTCTTCATTGTATGGCTGCTTTAGAATCTTGTAATGGTCGCTATGGTTTGTGTGCTATTGCCGGTGCAGGCGGTACAGGAACTGCTTTGATTATGGAACGAATGTAAAATGACAATTATTGAACGGTTACGACAATATAAAGACTTAAAGCCTCATAAGGTTGCTCTTATTGTAGATGATACACAGTATACATATGGTGAATTGTATGATGCTATTCTTTCAATAGATCTTGATGATACTAGTGGTATCGTACATCTTACTCAAGTTAAAGAAACATTAAAAAATAAAGTTCTTTTAATTCAGAGTCAATCCTTTTTAGAACAACTTGTACAATGGTTAGGTGCATTGTATAGATGTTACATTCCTATGGTATGCCATAATGAAATGGATACTGAGTATATAGACGAATTAGCTCATATTATAGCTGATGAAGGCGTGTTACCATTAACTGATTTTGGTGTACTTACATCAGGTACTACGGGGCGTCCTAAACCGTTGTGGAGAAAAGAGGAATCGTGGCGAGAGTTTTTTGATATTCAAAATAATATCTTTCATATAAATGAAGATACAAAAATCTTTTTGCAAGGCAGCTTTAGTTTTACTGGTGTTAGTAATATGGTTGTTGCTGTCTTATGGGCAGGGGGGACTATTGTTACTACCAGTTCCTTGCGTCCTACTCGATGGATTGAGCTGCTTGAAAGATATGAAGTAGATCATATCTATGCTCTTCCTACAAAACTTAGATTGCTCATAAGGCATTGTAAATGTAAATTATCTGCGATTAACTATATTATTGCTGGCTCACAAGTGCTTGATCGTCATTTGATGGAGCAGTTGCAACAGCTATGTCCTAATATGGAGTTTATTCTGTATTATGGTGCTTCTGAGCTTAACTATATAACCTATTGCACAGGTAAAGAGTGGCTAGACCGAGAAGGCACTGTGGGCAGGCCATTCCCAACGGTCCGAATTAAAGCAGATGATGGGGTTATATATGTAACTACAAAATATCATATTGAAGGTATTTCCGATACATATACCGTTAATGATTGTGGTTATATAGATACACAGGGGTATCTTATGTTTACTGGGCGACAAGGCGATGTGGTAAACAAGGGGGGCTATAAAATATCTATTCCCTCCATGGAAACTTATTTGCAATCTATAGATGGTGTCTCAGAAGTAGCTATTATCGATATCATAGATGATGTAAAAGGGGAAGATTTTGTAGCATATATGGTGTTGGAGGATAATGTTCTAGTCGCCGATGTTATGGAAATAATTCGGCATCATAGACCTTCCATAGAATGGCCAAAATCGATTTACTCTATTCCTATGTTACCTCTTACGGAATGCTCAAAAATTGATAAACGAAAGCTAAAAGAGTGGTATAATAAAGGGTAATCGTTTTTACTATTATAAGGAGGCATCATGCAGATTAATAAAGCGGCGCTAGAGATTTTCGATTTTACGTCTTCTTTAGCTGTATACTCTGAACATGAATTAAAGGTTGGCGATCAAGCTATTCATGATTATATTGCAAATCATGTAGTTAAGGCGTTCAAAGACCCCGGTGCTAGAACAGGTACCTTGCATGATGCAAGTCCATTTGGTAAACAATTAGTCGATTATAAAAATGGAGACCTCAAGTTTATAGAGTTATCTAAGAATTTAGGTGAAAGCTTGTTTACCTATATGAAACAAGCGACGGACTCCGTTGTTATCGATACGATTATTTGTGAAGCTGTTACGGATGCATCTTATATCTGCATTCTTCTGTGCCAAGCTCATGATGCTTTTACTCATCAACTATTTAGTGAAGATGATGGCAGTTTAGCTACAGAACTTGTTTCTCATAAGGCTGTGTTGCCTATGCCTTCACAAAAGTTACGCGCCTTTGCATCCATTAATTTGCATGATTTTAGCGTTCGAATTTTTGAACCGAAAGGTGAATTTGATGGTGAAGTATCCTATATCTTAGCAGATAAGGTTTTGCAATTAGGCACTAACCAATCATCTAGAGATACGGTGAAAAAGGTGAAAGCTATCGTAGATAAGGTGGCTCAAGCCCATGAGTCAGATGGTGTCGTTGAATTGACGATTGCAAAGTCTATGATTGCGAAAAATGCAGAAGTATCTGATACAGTAGATCCTGTTCGCATTGTGGAAGAGGTATTTAAAGCCAATCCTGTTCAACAAGAGGCGGCTAAGAAAGAATTAGCTGATGCGGATATGATGAGGCCTCTACCTGTTAATCGAGAGTTTGCTACGAAGGTTGGTGAACATCATAAGATTAAAACCGATACGGGCATTGAAATTTCTTTTCCTGTAGAGTATATGAAAAATCGCGAGTTCATTGAAATCAAAACTAATGATGATGGAACCTTGCGTATTGAACTAAAAAATATTAATAAAATCGTAAATAAATAGTAATGAAAAATATATTTATCGATAGAAATATATTATGGTATGATTAAATTTATTTGTTATGCTAGTATATGGAGGTTATAGTGGGTAAAGAGAAACATAAAAAAACAAATGCATTACGTATTTTAGATACTCATAAGATACCTTATAGTATTAGCGAATATGAGTGGTCTGAAGAGCGTGCTGCAGGCCTTCATGTAGTAGAAGCTTTAGGACTCGATGAAAAACAAGTCTTTAAAACACTAGTTGGTAAGGGCGATAAAACAGGGTTTGTAGTATTCTGTATTCCAGTGGCTGAAGAGCTAGATATGAAACAAGCGGCTCGTGTCAGTCATAATAAGTCTGTAGAACTGGTTCATGTTAAGGACTTACTAGGTATTACCGGATACTTACGGGGCGGATGTTCTCCAGTGGGGATGAAAAAATCATTTCCTACCTATTTTGATGCCACAATGGAGCCTCAAGAGTTTGTATATGTAAGCGCTGGTCTACGAGGCATGCAGATGAAGGTAAATCCAAAGAACTTGGCCTCTGTTGTAAATGCTGAATTTGTATCACTTACAATGGATCATTAAGAGGTACGTATGGCAAAGAAGTTTTATGCAGTTCGTCAAGGCCGTGTACCAGGAGTTTATACTACATGGGCAGATTGTGAGAAACAGGTAAAGGGTTTTGGCGGTGCTATCTACAAATCTTTCCCTACAGAAGCAGAAGCACGTGCCTTTGTAGATGATTCAGGATTATCCTTGAGTGATTTCATGAGTGCTAAACGGAGCGAACCTAAATCGCCACAAGCAGTTAAGTCTAAATCTATGAATTCTAGACCTATAGGATTTAGTTCTAAAGTTCAAAATAAGGTATCTCCAGATGTGGTGAAACCAGATTTTACTAAGGCCGACCATATTATTGCTTATATTGATGGTAGTTATAATAAAGGCACCAATACAGTTGGCGCTGGTGGCGTTATCTTCTTGAATGGGTCTAAGGAGACTTTTTCATTTCCTTCGAATGATGAACGATATACATCATTTTGGAATGTAGCTGGTGAGCTACTAGCTGCTATGTATGTTATGAAATATGCCATTGACCGTGGTATTCCAGAATGTTCCCTATATTATGATTATATGGGAATAGAAATGTGGGCTATTAAACGATGGAAACGCAATAATGCACTGACTCAACATTATGCTGCGTTTTATGACTCTATAAAAGACCGTGTGCGCGTACACTTTCACAAGGTAGCTGCTCATACGGGTGATACATATAATGAAATGGCTGATATACTAGCCAAACAAGGCGCGGGAATTTAACTTTCTCAGAAAGGAGGGTGTTATGAATATATGTGTTACAGGTGGAGCCGGTTTTATTGGTTCCCATCTCGTTGATCGATTAATTGAATTGGGGCACAATGTGCTCGTTATAGATAATTTATCTACAGGTATGCGTTCTTTTGTACATGATTCTGCTCAATTTATTGAGATGGATGTACGAGATCCAAAATTATTATCTGTTTTTGAAGAGTTTAAGCCCTCTATTGTATTTCATGAGGCTGCTCAAACTATGGTTCAATCCTCTATGGAGAATCCAAGTTATGACTGTGATGTTAATTTGTTAGGGCTTATTAATGTACTTGATGCCTGTCGTAAGGTGAAAGTTGAACAATTCTTAATGCCTTCTTCGGCTGCTGTGTATGGGGACTTAGCAGTATTACCATTGACAGAAGAACTAAGTGGTATGCCATCATCCTTCTATGGTTTGACTAAGCTTACTGCAGAAGGGTATTTACGTATCTATCGTGAAGCTTTCGGGTTAAATACAGTGTGCTTTAGATATGCCAATGTATATGGTCCACGTCAAGGTGATGGTGGTGAAGGTGGCGTTATTAGTATTTTCAATCGTTTAATCGTTGAAGGTAAGCCTTTAACCGTATATGGTGATGGGGAACAAACAAGAGACTTCATTTATGTAGAAGATGTGGTAGAAGCTAATATTAAGGCTATGGGCAATACTAGCTGTACAGGTATTTATAACGTGTCTACCAATACGGGAACATCTGTTAATGAGTTGATTACACGATTCAGATCTATTAGTGGTGCTGATTTTATGGTTCATTATGAAGACGAACGCATAGGGGATATCAAACATTCACGTTTAAGTAATGCAAAGGCAGAACGTGATTTTGGATTTGTAGCTTCAACAACATTAGATGAAGGCTTACAAAAAACATTAGAATATTTTAAAGCTCATCATAAGTAAGGTATATAAGGTTTGGGGACATGAGTGATACACAATTCTGGGTTACTGTAGGGCTATGGAATCTAATTGTATTTAGCATGTATGGATATGATAAGCTATGTGCTATTAAGGGGTATAATCGGATTTCAGAGTTCACATTATTATTTTTAGCATTTGCCTTTGGCGGCCTTGGTGCGCTATTGGGCATGGTTATTTGGCGTCATAAGACTTTAAAGCTTAAGTTTAAACTAGCTATCCCTATTGCATTGTTATGGTCTGTTTATGCAGTGGGGTTTGGTTATGGTTTGTGGGTGAATTGATTGCATAAACTAATATTTTATTCATTGTTTTATGGTATAATGAGTAGAATATTGTACATAAAATGTCAGTGAAGGAGATATTTGATGTTGCGATTACAATCGGGGTTCGAGTTAGATTACGCTAACATATATAATGAAAGTTGCATACAAGAACGAGACGTAATAAACTTTGAGCGTGCTATACAAAATGTTTGGCGCCATACCAATATTTTACGCTCTACAGGCTTTGAAGAAGGCCATGTTTCCAAGGACGGCTTGCCTGAACCGGTATTGTTTTACCAACTTCCTTATATTTCTGAAGATGGTATTAATACACCTGCAATGCTAAAACGTCTTTATGAATTGAGGGACTATGCTCGCCATAATATTGATACAGTTGTATCTGTAGGTATTGGTGGTTCTTATTTGGGTAGTAAGGTTATTTTTGATGTTCAATGTGGTGCATTTTGGAATAATCTTAGTACGGAAGAACGCAACGGATATCCACGGATGTATTTTGCTGGATTTAACGTAGATGGTGATTATTTATCAGGCCTTATTCGTACCTTAGAGTATCAAGCTCAGAAAAAAGGACCCGACTATAAGGTGATGCTCGTTATCACCTCTAAGTCTGGCTCTACTATCGAACCAATGGCTAATTTCATGATTTTGGAAAAAGCATTGCAAGATCGGAATATAAATTATGAAGTAGTAGCTGTTACCGATACGTCTGATGATGAACATCCTACAGTTCTACGTTCTATGGCACTAGAAAATCATTGGAAAACCTATAGTATTCCCTATGGTGTTGGCGGTCGTTTCTCTGTGTTTACAGAGGTTGGCTTTGTAACGGCGGCTCTTGTGGGCTTTGATATTGAGGGGTTCTTAGCTGGTGCAGCTTCAATGGATGCTGCTTGCCAAGAAGAGGATATTTTCAAAAATCCTGCTTTATTAAGTGCATTGCTAAAATATATTGCGTCCGAACGTTATGGTCGTATTATTGAGGTGTTTATGCCTTATGGGGAAGCCCTTCATTCCTTATCTGATTGGTATGTACAGCTATTGTCCGAATCGTTAGGTAAGATGAGTAATACATGCTTACCTTATGGTCGTACACCAGTTGCGGCAGTAGGAACTATGGATATGCATGCTCAAGTACAAGAGCATCAAGAAGGTCGCCTTAATAAGGTCGTTCAATTTATTAAGGTTAAAGAGTGGCAACATAATCTTGTAGTGCCTAATACACATAGTCAATATGAACGATTGCAAGCACTTGGTAATGTAGGCATTTGTGATATTCTCAATATTGCATTAGATGCTAATAGAGAGGCTTTATCTAGTGACAATCGCTTTAATATGACGATAACTGTACCAACATTAAATGCATTCCATTTAGGGGAAATCATGTTTATGCATTGTTGGGCTGTTTACTTTGAATCTATTTTTGCTGGTGTAGACGCTTTCGATCAACCAGGTGTTGAAGTTTATAAACGTCTCATCGGTCCAAAATTGGCTCATGTAAAGGATGGAGAGAATTCATAAGGGGGAACTATGAATATTTTAGTAACAGGTGGGGCTGGTTATATTGGGAGTCACACAGTACGTGCCTTACAACAATCGGGTTATACACCTATTATTGTAGATAATCTATCGCGCGGTCATGTAGAATCAATTCCTGAAGGGGTACAGTTCTACAATATGGATATAGCAGATCCAAAATTAGTAGATATTATGAAAGGTCATAATATCATTGGTGTTATGCATTTTGCGGCTCATTCACAGGTCGGTGAATCTATGGTAAATCCAGCTATTTATTATGAAAATAATGTAGTTGGCTCATATCATCTTATTGAGTCTGCTCGTAATGCTGGTGTAAAACATTTTGTATTTTCCAGTACAGCTGCTGTTTATGGGGAACCAGAGATAGTGCCAATTCGTGAAGATGCGCCATTGCATCCAACTAATGTATATGGTCGTACTAAACTGATGATTGAAGAAATGCTATCTGATTATAGTGCTATTTATGGTTCTACGTATGTTGCATTGCGTTATTTTAATGCGGCTGGCGCAGATCCGTCTGGTACGATTGGGGAAGATCATCATCCGGAAACACATTTGATTCCGCTTGTGCTAGATGCAGCTCGTGGTAAAAGAGAGCACATAACTGTTTTTGGTACTGATTATAATACAGCTGATGGTACATGTGTACGCGATTATATTCATGTTAATGATTTGGCTACAGCTCATGTGTTAGCAATGGATTATTTGCGTAACGGTGGTGAATCTCAAGTGTTTAATCTTGGTAGTGGCAATGGCTTCTCCGTTAAGGAAATTATTGAAACTGCTAAAGAGGTAACTGGTATCGATATTCCTGTTCAATATGGTGATCGTCGTGCTGGCGATCCAGGTACATTGATTGCTTCCTCTGAAAAAATTAAAGAATTACTTGGTTGGGATCCTAAATTCAGTAATGTAGCCGATGTTATCAAAGATGCTTGGAAATGGCATACATCTCATCCTGATGGTTTTAAAAGCAAATAAAACAAGAACAAATCCTTTTGATTTGTCAATATAATGAATGACTCTATTAGTCACCTAGGTGACTGGTAGAGTCATTTTTTTGTAGGAATTTAAAAGGACCTCCTAGAATATGTCAGCAGGAGGTGGAATATGAACTTACAAGATTATATACAACGCATTAAATTATGGATTGATAAACAGTATTTTATTATTCGTCACTATAAAATTATTATTTCTGTTTTTCTTGTAATTATAGTTGGCATATTAATCGTTGGTGTTTTATATCCTCACGAAGAAGAACGTGTTCATATACAACCTGAGCATGTTAATGGTGGGGAAAATAATCAGACCCGATTAAGTTCAAAAGAATCATCAGAAGGAATATCACATAATAGACAGAAACATCATAACAGTGATGCTAAAGAAACGAGAAAAGATGACAATCTAAAAACTAAAAGTGAAGGCCGTTTGTTATATGATGTGAGCAGCGTGGAACGCTGGCATCCTTGGAGAGAGGTTTTTAAAGATTTACCAGATAATGATGTACATGGTAGACATGAAGATACTAAGGATGTAGATGAAGTGGCTGATAGCATTAATGATATGCAAGGGTTTAATAATAGTAAGTACTCAGGCAGGGATACATATAAAGGACGGACTAATAGGTATAAAACCAGGAGAACACAGAATAAGAATAAACACACAGGGGATAAAACCATTAGTGATAGCAGTGATGATTTTACTAATAATCAAATTAATTCAAAGTCTCATAGTAGGTTAAATTCTTCGAGTATGGAACAGCCTGTTGAACTTGTTGGTATTGTTGAGGGCAATGAGATTATTGCTATTTTACGAAAAGGTACAGAGGAGCAAATGGTTACTGTTGGGATGGTTTGGCATGGCGTTACTGTCTCTAATATAAGTGCAAGTGGTGTAGAAATCGTTGAAGGAGGTTCATCACGGTGGTTAAAAATCAATTAGGTAAGGATTGCTTACGTAGTAGAGTGACCATAGTAAGAAAAAAACTATTCAAAGCTAGCATACTACTAAAAATAATTATAATAGTGGTTATGTTTCTATATGCATCATTAGGGGAATCTTCTATAGTATTAGCGAGTAATACAGGGCCAGCAGTAACTACTAATCTAGAAAGCGATAGGGACTCACTAGATAGAGAAATTAGTAATGGTAAATCAAATAATAATAATGACATAGAAAAGGATAACGTAATTAATGAAAAGGGCGAGCTGAGAAAATCAAAAGGATCAATTACGATATCCGTTCGTAATGCTTCTCTAAAAGAAACAGTATTAGGGATTTGTCGGAGTTATCGTATATCTGTTATGGGTGTAGAATCTTTAACAGGTAACATTACGGCTACTGTGCAAGGTGAAACACCAGAGGATCTTATAAAAGAATTAGGAAGGCTATATCATTTTTCCGTTTCAAAACAATATAATACGATTCTTATTGAGCCAGATGACAAAGCACTTGAAAATAGAGAATTATATGTTATAACACCGGAGCATTTGCCAGCAGAGTCTTTAAAAAATATAATGGGCACTGTTGTGAAACATGATAAAATGGCGGTACTTTCAGAACAAAATGAAGTGATTATGCATTTGACCAGTGGAGAGAAACGGCGTGTAGAAACACTGGTTAAAGCTATAGATAAGGAGCCTAAGCAAGTACAATTAGAAGCGACAGTCATTGCTATGGAACAATCTTATGCAAAGGAGCAAGGCATTCGGTGGTCGTGGCTTAGCTTGACAGGACATGGTGAAGATAAAACTAATTCTTACGGGGCCGTTACCTTTGGTAAAACACCCGGTGGTGAAGCCTATAAATTTTTTGTGAAACCCGAGTTGAGTCTTATGGAAAGTTCCGGTAAAGCCGCGCTAATTGCTAAGCCATCTATTATGGCCTTAAATGGTGAAACAGCACATATCTTGATCGGTGAACGTATCCCTGTTATAGAAGAGTCCGAAGTGAATGGCGAACGTAAGCGTTCTACACGTTATGAAGAGGTGGGGATTAAGTTAAACTACACGCCTATTATTACTGGGGATGGCGGTGTAGATGCAAAAATTCACGCTGAAGTAAGTACACCTATCATGGTATCCGAAATGAAAGCTTATAAAATTAGTACGCGGCAAGCACATACACGGGTGCGGTTACAACCTGGAGAGGTACTTGTTATAGGTGGACTTATGGATAATCGCGATCAACATCAAATTCAAAAAGTACCTATTTTAGGAGATATTCCTTTACTAGGTAAATTATTCCGACATAGTAGAAAAACAAAAGATTCTATAGAGATGCTAATATTAGTTCGGGCAATTGTGGTATAATAAAGGGTAATGATTAGGAGGTTATGAATGGAACGCATTCGAATGATAGGCCTTGGAAAATCATTTGGGGTGCGCCAAGTATTTTCCAATGTGTCTTTTGAGATAAAAGAAGGTGAGCGACTAGCCTTGGTAGGACCTAATGGGGCTGGGAAATCCACCTTGTTAAAATGCATATTAGGCTATGAAGAATTAGATGAAGGCAATGTAGTTAAGTCTCCTGTAGCCAGTATTGGTTACTTACAACAAGATGTAAATCTAGGAGATGATAGTTTAGCTACAGAAATTGAAAAAGCTTGGGCCGATGTCCATGTATTAGAGGAGCAACTAAAAGAACTTACCACGCGTTTGGAGTCTGAAGAAGCTAGTGAATCGGATCTGCAGCGATTGGATTATTTGCAAAATCGTTTAGAATGGCTAGGTGGCTATGATTATGAGCAAAAGACTAAACGTATCATTTATGGACTTGGTTTTACCGATGAGGATTTAGATAAGCCAGCTAGTGCTTTTTCTGGTGGTCAAAAGACTCGCATTAATTTAGCTAAAGCCTTGGTACGCCGTCCAGACTTTTTGTTCTTAGACGAGCCAACTAACCATTTAGATATGGACATGTTAGAGTGGCTAGAGGGTTATTTATCTGCCTATCCTGGCGGTATTCTCATCGTCAGCCATGACCGCTATTTTTTAGATCGTATTGTCACTGGTGTTGTAGAACTAGATAACCATAAGGCGACAATCTATCGTGGTAATTACAGCCGCTATATTCAACAACGGGATGAACGTTTGAAAGCAGATATGGTGGCCTATGAGAAACAACAGGAGTACATCAAGAAGACAGAGGCCTATATAGATAAATATCGTGCAGGTATAAAATCTAAAATGGCTCGTGGCCGGCAGTCTCAACTTAACCGTTTAGAACGACTTGATGCACCGGTAACCTCACATCATTTACAATTTTCTTTCCCTCCTGCAGCGATGAGTGCGGATAAGGTTCTTGTCCTAGATCATTTATCAGTAGGGTATGGTGAAAGTCCTATCATTGATGATATATCACTTGTAGTTCGACGAGGTGAATCAGTAGCTCTTATTGGTCCTAATGGGGCGGGTAAATCAACACTCGTAAAAACTATTGTAGGTGAATTATTTCCTGAGAATGGTCACGTAGATATCGGTAATCGCGTACAAGTGGGATATTTCTCGCAAGAGCATGAAGAACTACATGATTCTTGGCAGGTAGTAGAAGAGGTTATGAATCACTTTAACTACACTGAAGAGAAGGCCCGTAATGTATTAGGTTCATTCCTATTTAAAGGGGATGATGTATTTAAGCTTGTAGGTGACTTATCTGGTGGTGAGAGAGCTCGTTTAGCATTATTAAAATTATTCCTTCAAGGTGATAATTTTCTTATCTTAGACGAACCGACGAACCATTTAGATATTCCAACGCGCGAAATTGTGGAACAAGCCTTGCAACAATTTGAAGGTACATGTTTTATTATTTCCCATGACAGATATTTCTTAGATCAAGTTTCTACAAAAACCATTGTTTTAGATGATGGAAAAATTACTGAATATCTCGGTAATTACTCGTACTATAAAGAAAAGCTGAAAGAACAAGAAGATTTATTAGCATTAGCTAATGAACAGAACTCAGAGAGTGATAAAGTTGAAAATAAAGTTGTTTCAGTTATTGAACCAGTACTTTCAACATCAGAACCGACAGAGGAACCTCAGAAGAAACCGAATGCATATATGGTGGAAAAACAATTAGCTGAGGTAGAATCTGAAATTGCTCGTTTAGAAGCAACCATGAAGATGTACGAAGTGCAATTGGCTAATCCTGTAGTACAGCAAGATTTAGATGAAATGTCCAAAATTTCCATACAAATTGAATCTACACAAAGTGAGTTAGATGCATTGTATGAGAAATGGGAACGATTATCTGAATAACTTATAATAGTATATATTATTATAGAGTTATTTTAATTGACAAAAAATTGAAAACTCTAATAATATAGATATAGATTTAAAGTTTTATGTTTCAAAGGAAGGGTGTAGCATGAATAAATCCATGTTAAAAAAAGCAGCCATTTTTGGTCTTGCTGGTGTAATGGCAGTTGCTGCTGGTTGTGGCAGTAATAAAGATGCAGGTAATGCAAATAGCAATGAGGCTAAAATTGCATTGTTAACAACAACAACTGGTGGTGCAGCAGCATATGGTGAGTCCATTAAAGCTGGTGCAGAATTGGCAGTAAGCGAAATTAACGCTGATGCAAATGCTGTAAAAATCAACTTATTAGTAGAAGATACTAAAGGTGATAAAAACGAAGCAATTAATGCAATGAATAAAGTAATTTCTAAGGATAAAGTTGTAGCTGTTATCGGCCCAATGTTATCTGGTGAAATGATGGCAGCTGGTCCTGTAGCAAACAAAAGCAAAATCGTAGCTCTTGGTACATCTACAACAGCTGAAGGTATTACAGATATCGGCGATTACATTTTCCGTAATGCTGTACCTGAATCCTTGGCAGTAGATACTGCAATTAAAGAAGCACATAAAACTTTAGGCTTCAAAACTGCAGCTATTATGTACTCCAACAACAATGACCAAATGGTATCTGTAAATAATACAGCTCGTAAAGCATTGGAATCTGAAGGCGTACAAATTGTTGATACTGAAACATTTGCAGATAAAGATACTGATTTCTCTGCACAATTAACTAAGATTCAACAAGCAAAACCTGATGTTATCGTAGTTGCTTCTCTTTACCAAGAAGGCGCATTGATCATGAAAAAAATGCGTGAAATGGGTATGAATCAACCTGTAATTGGTTCCAATGGCTTTAACAGCCCTGAATTCATTAAAATTGCAGGTGCTGCAGCTGATGGTGTTATCGTAGGTACACCTTGGTTCCCTAACAAAGACGATCAAAAGGTAAAAGACTTCCGTAAAGCTTACAAAGATAAATACGGTAAAGAACCAGACCAATTCGCAGCTCAAGCTTATGATGCAGTATACCTCTATGAAGCAGCTTTGAAAAAAGCAGGTTCTACTACAGATCGTGAAAAATTCCGCGAAGCTTTGAAAAATATTGCTGACTTCGTTGGTGTAACTGGTCAATTCAAGTTCAACGAAAAACGCGATCCTTCCATGGAAGTTCAAGTTTTACAAATTAAAAACGGTCAATTTGACGCATTAAAAAAATAAAAGTTGAGGTAATATAGTGTTTTTACAACAATTAGTTAACGGGTTAACCCTCGGTAGCTTATATGCTGTACTCGCTATTGGCTTAACACTTGTGTTTGGCGTTTTAAATATCATCAACATGGCACACGGAGGCATCTTTATGATAGGTGCCTTCGTTGGTCTTTTTATGGTAACTGTTTTTGACGTTAACATTTTTGTAGCCCTTATCGTAGCTATGGCTGTCGGTGCTATCCTTGGTTATCTTCTAGAATTTGTGGCGCTTCGTCCACTACGTAAGAAAAAGGTGTCTCACTTGGCACCACTTATCAGTACCATTGGTGTTTCTATTTTCCTTGAAAGTTTGGCATTATTGCTTTGGGGCCCTCAAACAAGATCTTTCCCACCAGATTATATTGGTGGCCTAATCGACTTTGGAGCTTTCAAAATTTCTATGGTACAAATTATTGGCTTAGGCGTTTCTGTTGTGTTAATGTTAATTCTTAATGTAGTTATTAAGAAAACTAAAATTGGTAAGGCTATCCGAGCTGTATCCATGAGTACAGAAACGGCAGCTCTATTGGGTATCAATCCAACCATGATTATATCTGTTACCGTTATGATTGCATCTGCCTTAGGTGCTGCTGCAGGCGTATTGGTAGGTTTGTCCTTTAATGCTATTGAGCCTACAATGGGTGTTATTATTGGCTTTAAAGGCCTTGCAGTACTTATCTTAGGTGGTCTTGGTAATATTACAGGCGCTATGGTTGGCGGCTTCATTTTAGGCGTAGCAGAAATCTTCTCTGTTGCCTATGGTGCATCTACATTCCGTGATGCTGTGGCCTTTGGTCTCATCATCCTATTATTATTCTGGCGCCCACAAGGCTTGTTTGGTTCTAAAGATAAAGGGGGGAGACCATAATGGATTTATTGAACCCGTATTATCTACAGATCGTGATGTTCTTCATCATCAATGCCATCATGGGTATCTCTATTTACTTTACACTTGCAAGTGGTCAGCTTTCTTTAGGGGCTGCTGGCTTTATGAGCGTTGGTGCATACGTAGGCGCTATCCTTTCTTTGAAAGCTGATTTGCCTATCGTTGTAGGCATTCTCATTGGTGGTCTAGTTGCCAGTCTTGTAGCCGTTATTATCGGTTTACCAACAACACGTCTTCGCGGTTTATATCTTGCCATTGCTACTCTTGGTTTTGGCGAGGTGGTACGTGTTATTTTCTTGAACTTGGATATTACTAATGGTGCATTAGGCCTTTCTGGTATTCCATCCATTCCTCAAGAATTAACAAACTTAGCTTATGAACTTGATATCGATGGTTTAATGGGCATTGATGCTGTTGCATGGGGCAACTTAATGGCAATTATTATTTTGCTAGCCATTTTAGTATTGATTATTGCCTTCTGTGTACGCATTAATAATAGCCGTGTTGGTCGTGCCTTTGCAGCGATTAAGGCTGATGATCATGCAGCAGAATTAATGGGGATTAACGTTGTATACTACAAGATGATGGCCTTTATCATTGGTGCTTTCATCGCTGGTATTGGCGGTGGTTTGTATGCTCATATTACAAACTTTATCAATCCTACAGACTTTAGCTACCATAAGGTAGTACAAATCTTATTATTCCCTGTATTTGGTGGTTCTAATGTCGTATGGGGCTCCGTATTAGGTTCCTTTATTCTTACATTATTGCCAGAAGTATTGCGCTTCTTATCCGATTATCGGGACATCATCTACGGTGCATTGCTTGTTATCTTGATGGCAGTTCGCCCAGATGGTATTTTAACAGAATCTATGGTAGATAAAATTAGCCGTAAATTAGGCTTTAAAAAAGCTCCATATATTCCTGAATCACAAGTATTAACAGAACGTTTTGAAGCGTATAAACGTAAACAACAAGAAGAAAAACAAGGATAGGAGGGAACTGAATGCTATTAGAATTAAATGACGTAAGTAAAAGCTTTGGTGGCGTTG
>NZ_UQYC01000028.1 GCF_900545205.1 uncultured Veillonella sp.
CGTCAGACCAGAGATTTGCCCGTGGTTAGTTTATTCCCACATCCGGCTTCCTTCATCGTCACCAGTTGGGTCTTCATGTCTAGGTGCTGTACTTTCACCAACATTAGCCTTAAATTGCGGTGCCTCATGGACACCACCCATTTCTTGTAAAACGTCTAGGATAATAGAGCGTAATACATCTCTGTTAATTTCAGCCATCATGACACCTCCTTATATATCCCGTGGATCAATGGCGTTTGGAATATCTTTAATACGTTCCCAATCTTCACCTTCCACACGATACCCTGTGCCAACACCTTGATAGTCATTTCTATTGTTAATCGCGGAGATAACGTTGAAATCACGGTCAAAGATGGCCGATGTTTGTAAGTAATCGCCGGAGATTTTTTGTTTTAATAGGTTCAAAATACTTTGTGCTACATCTTGATGACCTTCTTTAGCTAAACCTTTTACGAAGTCAACGCCTGTAACACCACGGTTTAACAAATCTTGAGCTGCTTTAATATCTGCAACCTTATCGCGAGGAGGCATATCTTTAGAGCCATTCGCATAGGTAGCAGCCTCTACCTCTTGATCTGTAATTGGAGGCAAGCCTAAAGCTTTGAACAACGCTTGTAATGCACGAGCCGCTTTATTACGAACTGCTACAACTTCTTCTTCGCGAGCAGGAATAAGACCGCCATTTACCTTGAGGTCACGTTGGATAACTGTCCAGTCATCATAGTCCTCTGCATCCCAGTTGGAACCAGCGAACATGTTGTCATAGTTTGGTGTAGAACTATAACCGGAGCAGATAAAGTCAGTACCAGGTGCAAATTGCATCAATGTACGGGCTGTTCTACGCAAGTCAGAGTGACTGAATGTTTGGTCATTACTAGATGCACATTCAAGGTCGAGCATAGCAGCTACAAGGTTTTCTGCTAATACAGCGCGGATACCAGAAGGTACGGCTGCTGGAATGCCGATACAGCTTACAGAACCATTTTGGATACCTTGTACGCCGGCGCCTTTTGTAAGGTATAGGCAACGGATTTCAAGGTACAACATGGATTTACCTTCTGCTTGGCCCATTTGTACTTCAGAACCTGTACCAGATGTAAAGCGCATTTTAAGGCCCCGAGATGCATAAGCAGATGCGAGGAATCCTTTAGACCAAGGTGTGTCATCACCATCGGTAAATACGTCTTCTGTACCATATACGGAAATAGTTTCTGCATAAGCTGTGAAACCGCGCATACCAAGTTCTAATTCTGTTGCTTCTTCCAAGGAGCATTGAGTCAATACGCCTGGACGACCACATTGAGAGCCTACGAGTAAGCTAATCGCATTAAGTGGTGCATAACGGGCAACCGCTACTGTAGTTTCTTCTTCTGCAAACCCACGAAGTGCACCTTCTGCAGCATCCGCTGCGATTTGTACTGGGTTATCATTTACGTTCGTTACATGGGCTTGGTTAGCCATGGTACGACGAGCGCGCATTTTTTGCATACATTGCATCATTTCAACAACGTTCATGCAAGAAACTACTTCCAACATTTTTGCTGGAGTAATAGATTTACAAATCTTAACGATTTCTTCGCGAGGTACTGAAGGGGTAAGCATCATATTAGCAATCTCTTTAGAGTCTTTTGCCATCGCTTCTTGAGCACCATCGAGAACGATACCGTAATTTGCAATAAATGTATCTATAAGGTCAAAATCTTCACGGCGTTTACCATCGAGTTCAACGATGCGACCGCCTTCAATTTTGAGGCTAGGCTTTGGATCTTGAGGAGATTCCATAGCTATAAAACCTTCCTCTACCCATTCCTTTACATAACCATCCTGATTAACAGGACGTTGACTTAAAACTTCAAAACGTTTTGATTTCATAGGGCATACCATCCTTTCAGATTAGATATAGGAAGGGGCTCCGTTCACTGGTTCATCACCCATCGTACCAAGCAATTGTTTACCTACTTCACGAGCAGAGATAACTGCTTGTCGTACAGCCCCAGAATCGCCAGAAATCTGTAAAATAACTTCGTTAGAATTACTTGTACCTGCAGAAGGAGATGCATAACCAATTACATCAACGTTCGCAGATTTAACAGCTACATCGGCCATAACTACGCCAATCGCTGCAGGAGCACCTACAATAAGGCCAAAGGCTTTACCTTCTGGAGCACCAAATGCTGCATTTACCGCATGACTAGCGCGTGCTGTATATTGAAGTTCAATATGTCCAGCATCGTTTGCGTATACATCGCCAAAGGTGCGTTCCACTTCAGCCAATGCTACTTCAATAGCGCGTTTTACATCGGATACATCATCGCCACCAAAGATAATTAATGAGCCATGGCCTGCGCCACCTTTAGTATCACGAGGTAATTCAATGCTAACGATTTCTGTATTTGTTGCTTTTACTGCTTCGTCAGCTGCCATAATGTGTGGGCCTGCACCAGTACGAGCGCCTAAAATACCGATAGAACGATATTTTTTCTTTAATTTCATCGCATCTAATACTTGTTGATCTACGTTAGCAATTACGAGACCTATAGTATCGCCAGTTTTGCTAGTCCCTACAAATTCAGTTAATCCACATGTTGTCGCCATAATACCCTCCATACGTATAATGAAAGTATCTTTGTACAGGAAACTATGCTGCGTTATACCATTTTATATTTTTTAACATTTCTTTAACCATTCATATGTATGCAACACTACATCCTGTACACCATATATTGCTATAGAGCATGCCTTGCTATTCAGTCACAACCCATTGGACTCAATCCTTTCCAAATATAAGTAATATAAGGCTTTTATCTACCTTTATTATAAAAATTATTTAATACAACTTTTTTATGTATATTCGTAAAATACGATTTTTCTATTACTAAAATGCGACAATCCTGTTATACTTATACATATAAAGACAAGAAATAACGTAATTTTATAGGTATATGAATTTTAGGTGGTATGTCACTTTTCTCTTTTCTCAGGTTTAGAGCCGACCCTTTAGCTAGAGAGGAAGTATAGCTATTTTAGCGGTGTGCTTACTAGACCTCTTAACACATTTGTGATTGGAGGTTTTACTATGATTTGTACGAACGAAGATACTAAGCTTATCAATGAAATCATGCGTGATTTCACAAACATAACAAAAATTGCAGCCATTTTTGTTAACAATCGTGGAAAAGTGTTATCTCAGGAATATAACTTTTCTCCATTTTGCAAGGTTGTAAGGCGCAATCCAACCTACGCCAAGCGTTGCAATCAATGCGACTTATATGGTGGACTAGATGCTACAAAAGAACTATCCTCCTGCCCGTATCGCTGTCATATGGGACTCATAGATTTCTCCGTGCCCATCATGAAAGATGGTGCCATCTTAGGCTTTATCATGGCAGGGCAAACTAAAACAGAAGATACGACTATTAAACCCATTTTACCTACTCAAACAGATTGGCACTCTGATACTAAGCTTCGCGCCTTGTATCGGACATTACCGATTTTGACTGCTGAACAAATTTATAGCGCCACGAAGGTATTGCGGATTTTGGTAGAGCATTACTTCCCATTTAACGATGCCATAGCCGAAGAAATGCCCTATGAACAATTACCGGACTTTATTGAATCGGAACGACCTATTAATCGTCCAGAAATCCGAAAAGCTATGTTATACATAGAAAAAAACCTGAGCAAACGCGTGTCGCTCAGGAGGATTTCGGAACATATTCATTTAAGCGAGTCCTACTTCTCTAAGATTTTTAAAGATGATACAGGACTGTCAGTAGTGCAATATATAACACTATTACGCATACAAGAAGCCAAAAAGCTATTGGTATATTCTCAACTAACAGTTAATCAGATTAGCAAAACATTGGGCTATAACAGAACAAGCTACTTCTGTAAAATATTCAAGCTAGCTACTACCGAAACACCACATTCGTATCGGAAGAAATATGCTAAGCCAATAGATGCATAATATAATAAAAAGGCGTAACACCAATGGTGTTACGCCTTTTTCGTATCTATAGAGTTTGTCATGAGAAGGTATTTCAGATACATATGTTATTAACGATCAATCGATTAGAACGCTGGAATAATAGCCCCTTTGTAGTGTTCTTCGATGAACTTCTTAACTTCTGGAGATTGTAATGCTTTAGCTAATTTTTGGATAGCTGGTTTATTTTCATCACCAGGGTTAACAGAAAGAAGATTTGCATATGGAGAGTCAGCTTTTTCTACGAATAAGCCATCTTTTGTAGGGTTAAGGCCGGCTGGTAATGCATAGTTAGCATTGATTACTGCTGCATCTAAATCTTGGATGGAACGAGGAATTTGAGCTGCTTCTAACTCAGTAATTTGGATGTTTTTAGGATTGCTAGTCACATCGAATGGTGTGTTAGTCAAACCAGTTGGATCTTTCAAAGTTACTAGACCAGCACTTTGCAACAAGAGAAGTGCACGAGCACTGTTTGTTGGATCAGATGGAATTGCTACTTTTGCGCCATTTGGCAAGTCTTTCAAATCTTTAATTTTTTGAGAGTAGATAGCCAATGGTTCGATGTGAACTGGTGCAAAGCTTACAAAGTTTGTACCATGATCTTTATTGTAGTTATTTTGGTAAGGTACGTTTGCAAAGAAGTTTGCATCTACTTCATGGCTAGATAGAGCCATATTTGGTTGGATGTAGTCTGTAAATTCAACGATTTGTAAGTCTACACCTTCCTTAGCCAAAATAGGTTTAACTTGTTCTAAAATTTCAGCATGAGGTACAGGATTTGCTGCTACCTTTAATACCTCTTTAGAGCCACTAGAGCTCGCGTTATTTGTGGAAGAGCCACAACCACTAATCAATAAGGACGCACCCAGTACGGCCGTCGCTGCTAATGCTAACCATTTTTTCATGTAATCCTCCTATCTACGATGAAAACCTCCATCTCGGACGAGGACTCATACGTATACAACATTCGTAGATATTATAATAAATCTATTTTTCTTATCTTGTATCTACATTTGATTATTTAATAATTTCGATGTAGTAAGTATATCAATTTAATTCCTACTCGTATAATAGATTTTATATATATATTAATATAACTTTAATCTATAGCAAGATAAGAGTAATTACATTTAGCTATGCCAAGTACATAAAAACGGTACTAAGCTGATTCCCCGTACTACTAGGTAATATTCCTAATAGGTTCAATCAAACTTAGTACCGTTATACATATCGCTCTATATAATAAACAATCTAATCAAAATCAAAAAATCACCTTATTGAGTTGACGTTGTTTGCTCCACAGAAATAGTTACAGGTGCTGATAATTTAGCCTCTAACCAAGCTTTTATTCGTTTCAAATCTGCATCAGATATAGTGGATGTAGTATGGATAATCACCATATATCGATTCGCTTTAGGCTGTTCTAGATTATCTATCAAAGGCATGCCTTCCACTTTGCTTACAAACGGGAATAACGCCTTTGCTTCAGCTTCTGTCGTTTTCATAGTATTTATAGTTTCACTTACTAATTGATAAGTCGGTTGGTACAGATTAATCAAGTTTTTATATGTTCCAAGATTCTCTGAAGATTTATTCAAGTTCGTCTTATCCATAGTAGATTTTTGCTCATCTACGCTATTAACAAATCGTAATGTATAAGGTTGCAAGTACTCATCTTTCTGTAACTTGTCATCCAACTGGGCTTGCTCCTCTGAAGTCACAGGAGCTCCTATAACTACTATGTTTACTAGCTTATTCGTTTGATCCAATGAATAATCAATCACTTGTCGACGTCCCTCTTGATTAATATCATTCTTAATAAACTGCTCCATATGATTTGACTCAGAATACTTGATGGTCATATCATAGCCTGCATAAATACTTGGTATAGCCATAATAAGACCAATCACGAGAAATATTAGCTGGTTACGACGATTAACCTCTTCTGCTTGTTTATGGAATGGCAAACTATATACACCTTTTAAAACAATAAAAGCTGCAAAGAAGATGAAAAATGCATTTATAAAGAATAGATAGCCAGCCCCAATGAAATAGTGCCAATTTCCATTAGCCAGTCCATATCCTGCCGTACATAGTGGTGGCATAAGTGCAGTCGCAATCGCAACACCTGGTATAACATTATCTAAGGTCTTACGCGTTTGCCCAATAATCCCAGCTAACCCACCAAATATAGCAATGAATACATCAAAAATATTCGGTTCTGTACGTGCTAATAGTTCAGATGTAGCCGCCTGAACGGGAGAAATATAAAAATATAAAGCAGATGCCAAAACAGCAATCGTAACCTGTAAGGACAATCTTAAAATACCGCTTTTTACAACTGTAAAATTAAGCGTAGCAAAGCCAAAACCAGTTGCTAAAATAGGTCCCATCAACGGCGATATAAGCATAGCACCAATAACAACTGCCGTACTATTCATATTCAACCCAATAGAGGCGATAAATATGGAGAGAATCAGGGTAACCAACGCAGGTCCCTTAATCTTAGCCCCACCTATCAACCTTTTAGCAATAGTTGCATCATCAGCGCGCTCAAAATGTATATCAAAGTATTTATTTAGTTCCATTCTTTCTCCTTATAATTTCATCAAATCTGCAAAGGTCCCTACGTTTACAAACATATGCTGTGTAGTTTTGAGCATTTGTACCATCAAGATGGCCCCCGTGCCTTCCCCCATCGACATGTGGGCTTGAATAGGAACCATGTCTTGTGTAATATCTACCTCTGCTAAAGCTAGCTCTGTGCCTTTTTCTCGAGAGTTATGAGATGGCAATGCATAATCCTTAACACGATCATTCATATGTACCGCACAAGCTGCCGCTACCGATGTAATAAAACCATCAATGACAAAAGGCTTTTTAAACCCAACACAAGCGAGCATAGCCCCAAGAATAGCAGCAATATCAAATCCCCCTACATGGGCTACAATTTTACGAACTCTTTCAACTTCACTATCAGAAACGATACTAGTCTTATGCTTATCTAATACAGCGCGCACAAAATCAATTTTTCGTTTCATCAAATCTGGTTTATTCGGCCAAGAACCGGGCCCTACTGTTTCAGTGGGATCAGCTCCAGTTAAGGCAGACAACACACAGGCAGAAGTCGTCGTATTACCAAGTCCCATTTCACCAAAGGAAAAAAGATTTATCCCTTGCTTTACATAATGTTCAACTCGTTCATAGCCAGATTGAATGGCACTATTAAATTCATCCTCAGTCATAGCAGGATGGTTCAATATATTCTTTGTTCCCTTTGCGACCTTGCGATCCACTCCGATGCCATCATCTGAGGCAATTCCTACATCCACAACTTCATAAGGAATGTTGTTAAAGTTACAAAACTGTGTAGCCGACGAACGACCCAAGAGCATATTACGCGACTGCTTTTGCGTTACCTCATAGTTATAGCCTACATAGCCTTCCATATTACAACCATTATCGGCAGAAAATATAATATGCTGAGGTCGAATTTCACCACTAATCTCGCCCCAAGCAGTACAAATCTTTCGGAAATAATCCTCCCACAAGCCTAGACCGCCAGGGATCAGGCATTTCGGTTGAAGAAATCTATTTAATTGTTCCTCAATTGGTAATACTGACTTATCTTTCATTCTAATCTCTAGCCTGTACAGAATATGCCAACTAGCCTTCTATTAATTCGATATTATTCTATATAGAAGTATAACACAAATTATATAATTAGTAATATAAGGTTTGTACTAGTACTCATATATACGAATTATCCTCTCATCAGGGAATAATCTATGCTTTTTAGCCTTAAACTCTGGATTATTATTAGAATCAAAATATTCAATCGTATTTCTTAACTGCTCATGAGTAAAAGGACTAGTGCTTGGTTTATATTCAAGCTGATTAAACACAGCATAACGTCCATCGTATGTAACAAATTGTAACCTAGATTTTTTATCTGGATGATATGAATCTACTAATATTCCAGGTAAGCCATTATTCAATACCGCTGAATAAGTAGTATCATTTGGTTCATAGTACAGTCCCCAAATGCGCCAATATGTTTGTAAAGAATGATAAAAATTATACTCTTTATCTACAAGCACTTTATTTTCTATATCTTTACTATCAGGATGATCTACATCTAAAGGAATTATCTCAATAGAATACCAAATATCTCCTATCTCATACTCTATAAAAATATTGTTATCTAACATATAGAACATCTTCAACTCTGCACCTTTGGGAATGCGGAATGTCATGCCTTTACGAGTAATAATGTCTGTATATGAATCTATATCATTTAAATTCTTCTTACAAGGAACCTTACTTCCTACTGGATACGATAAAAGAGTAGTCTTCTTTTCGTTATGAATCAACTTATCCGTTGAATGATACAATCTCCCACGAATTAAACTTAATTCTTGAGCATACCCTTCTTCTTCACGTAAATACCCCTTAGCTATGTCCTCGGTCCTCATTCGTTCTAAATGTCTTTGTAAATCAGCTTCAATCTTATCATTAGTTTGTTCACTACTAACGCACTTCTCTTTAGCACTACCAGAAATATCACTTTGAGTAACCTGCTCTTTTGCATGTACTTGTGAAGCCATAAGACTTAACATTAACAGTGCAGCAATGTATGAATATATTCTTTTCACAATACAACTCCTTAGCTTTATAACAACCACTACAATAAACTTCAATCTCTACTAGTATTGTACCTTTTAATACATATAGAGTCATCAAAAAAGGTTATCCCTTACAGGATAACCTTTTATTTGAGTTATATAATTAAGTATTTTTCTTAAGTTAAACTAGTTGCTAAAACTAAGCACCTTGGAATTGAGGCATATCATCGCCACTGGAGTCGTCCAATTTACCTTGAAGGTCATGGTCAACCATAGCACATACGGATGCGTCAGACCAAACGTTTTCAGCAGTTTCTATCATGTCGATAATCGTATAGATTGGCAAGATGATACCGAGCAAGCCGATTGGTGCACCGATGGAACTCATCAAGGACAATGTTAAGAAGTAACAGCCCATTGGAACGCCAGCATTACCAATAGCAGCAAGAACAGCAATGAATAACCAAGCAATCATTGTGCCCATAGTCAATTCAATACCTGCATTTTGCATTACGAATAAGGATGTTACAAGGATGAAAGCTGCACAACCATTCATATTAATTGTTGTACAAATTGGTAATACGAAACGAGCTACTGCAGGGTGAGCTTTCAAATTATCCTCAGCAGATGCCAATGTTACAGGCAATGTTGCAGCAGAGGATTTAGTGAACAACGCAACAGCTACAGCTGGGGACATTTTACGGAATATATCCACAGGGTTCAAACCACGGAATAACAAGAACAATGGAATTACGATAAAGAATTGGATCAAGTTACCGCCGATAACAACAGCAGTGTATTTACCTAAAGCACCAACGATTACGCCCGCTTCAATTTGAGCAGATAATTGACCTGCGAAAGCAAGGATACCGATTGGCAATACATAAAGCAATGCTTTAATCAATGTAAATAGTAATTCTTGTAAGCCGAACAATACTTTCAATACTGCTTCGCGACCTTCTGTACGAGGCATAAAGGCAAAGGCTAAACCAACGGAAGCAGAGATAAACATAACGGACAATACGTTACCTTCCAAATATGGTTTTAAAATATTGTTAGGAATAACAGATAAGAAGTGATCGTAATATGTTACATGACCTAGTTTTTCAGGTACTTGCGCTGCACCAGCACCAATTACATCAAGTGGTAGATTACCTGGTGCAATCCATAGGAATAAGCCAAGTCCTACAGCTGCTGCACAAATTGTAGTAAGCAATGTATATACTACAGCGTGACCAAAGATACGACCTGTATCTTTTTTAGCCCCTAGCATAGATAATGTAGTAATTACTGCTAAGGATACAGTTGGAATTGCAATGAATTGGAACAAACGGGTAAATACCGCAGCAATAAAGTTAAATAATTCATTTAATGCTGGAATATGTTGCCATCCCAAGATAGCACCGATGATAAGAGCCCCCATCCAAAGAATAAACTGACGTAATTTGCCTTGACCACGGCTTTTTAAGGTAATCTCTTGCGCTAAGGCATCGACATGTTTGTTGTTTTGATCTGCCATAAAAACACCTCTCTAAAAACTAAACTACTAGAGACTAAAAAAAAGAAACCCCAGCCCTAGGGCTGGGATAGTGAATATCCGAGTCTCTCTTTAATTCACATTATAAAGATATGATTTAAGGTTGTCAATTACAATATCTGAATATATTCTAATATATTCAGATATGGTTCCAATCTTTATCTAACGAATCTAACAAAAACTAATGATACATATCTATATCTACAGTAATCATTCGAGTTCGCTCTGGATTAAACATAAAGTAAATGACTCTAGGCTGATCTTGATCAAAGTTATGATAAACAACATATACTACATATTTATCAGCCGATATCCGAGTACTATAATAATAATCTTCGTTAGGATCATCACCGATACTTTGTCTACCATCAATTAACCAGGGGAATAATTTCCAATTTTGTCGTCGAATGGTAATAATCTCATAATAATTGCTTACATCACTAACCAATACATTTTTATCTTTTGGATATGTAAACGAATTAAGTACTTCAACTGTAGTATCTTTGTCCCTGCCATTTATAAACGAATACCAAGAATTAGATTTAACAATTTCCTCATACCTTGAAATCGTAGCTTTATCACCATCTAATACTAAACAGCTTTGATTTCCACCTATTCCAATTACTTCAGCAGAAGAAATCACTTTCAAACTCTCGGGTAAAGACTTAGGTGTTTGTAATGGAGCGGGAATATACCCCGCCTTAGATGAAGGCCATGTAGAGTGCCATCGTTGTGTATCATAATGAGATATCCCTACAGCAGAAAATGCTAAAGTAACAGCTAATGTAGGAAGTATACACAGAAAAAAGATTGCATAAAAATATGTTAAAAATCTTTTTCGTATACCTTTCTCACTATCGATTACGCCACATTTTTCAAACAACAATACAATCGTAGCTACTAACAAAATCAGATAGTATAACCCAGAATATGATATCTCATCCGAGAACAGAAATGTTAATACCCAAAGAGTTATAAAAAACCATATACTCTTTCTATAAGGTGCGCCAAAAAACAATTTCTTTAGATATATTAAACACTGTCGCATTTATGTTCTCCACAACAATACCCAATCCAATTACTTAGATTGATAAAACACAGCCCGTGTCCCATCATTACTAATCAAAAGTTCCACGAAATGAGGTCTTTTAGTATTTCCATCGTCTACAAAGACATATAGTCTATGATTTCGAGTAGAGTTATATGTGTCCTTCACCACTTTTTTTGTTTCTTTTCTAGGTGCAAAGCGTAACCACTCTATAAAACTCCGTTGTGGTAAGTTTAGAGGTTCCTCCTCAACACTATCTATGAAGCGGTAACTGTTAGGATGAGATATAAAACGCTTCAATTCTCCACTTTCAAAATCTAGTAACCTATTATCTTTATCAATTTGAGCCATATAGGCTGCATGTTGTTTTGCAATTTCCTCATATTGAGCAATTACTTTAGGGTCTCCCTCTAAAACTACATAGCGATAAGGATAAGCAGTAGCCCAAGCAACATCTGTTCGTAACATAGATACTTTATAAATTCCTTCCGGAAGCTGCTCAGGAGATGTAAGACCTTCTGGTAATTCGTTATTATTAGGCCATCCTCGTTTCCAATCAGTTGTACTGTACTTAAAATCCTCAAACTGATCAACAGTTGTATTAAGATCATATTGAACCCAATCAGCTACGAGCCAAGATATACTAAGGGTTACGACAATAAACAAAGCACAAGCCAATCGGCTATGTGTTTTTTCAGATATGGACTGTTTCTTAAAGCGCCTATATTGAAGTAACACACTCAACACTATGGCTATGCCAAAAACAATGTATGTAATAGGCGCTATGTTAAATAGCACTATCACAATTACAAACAACACGCATAACAGAACTATTAATAGGCCATAAAATCCTTGGAACAAAACTCTCTCCTATTATGACAACACTTAAAACATCTTTTTATACAACGCTTCTATATCTTTACGACTGATTTCAGCTACTGTATTAGCGATATTTCCTGTAGCTACAACGTATACATTATCTACAAGCCATGGAATGTCTTTTTTCGTAAAACCTAATTCTGTAAGGTTTGTAGTAAGGTCTAAGTCATGTACAATCAAGCGTAATGCTTCGCCTAGTTCGGAGGCATCTCCGTGGTTGAATATACGAGCCAAGGCGTCAAATTTATCAGGGTTTGCACTCCATGTGTATTCCACAGCAACAGGTTCAATAACGGCAAGACCTACGCCATGGGTAATATCTCTAAGGCCACTGGCAGGATGTTCCATACCATGTGCTAGTGTTACACCGGCTGTGTTGATAACCATACCACCAATTGTGCTAGCCAATGTAACGGCCTCCCAAGCCTTTATTAATTGAGTTTCGTTAAGAACCTCTGGTTTGCCTTCAGCCGTCGCTTTCACATGTTTATATAGAGGTACAAGGTATTGAGCTAATAAGGTTACCGCATAATGAGCTAATGCATCGGTGAAAGGTTGCGCTGTCTTAGAGGTATAGGCCTCGATATTGTGGCAGAGTGCATCAAAACCAACGGATGCCAATACATGAGGTGGCATAGTGCCCATTACAGCAGGATCTACGATGGAAACCTTAGGCACGATGGCGTTACAACGCAAAGATTTCTTATCCCCTGTTTCAGGATTAGTAAGAACCCCAAAGCCATTACCTTCGGAGCCGGTACCACAAGTTGTAGGAATAACAATAAGAGGCAATGCATTATCACTGACTTTACGATTGAAGATATAGTCGTTAATATCACCGTCATTCACAGCCATGAAGGCGATGCCTTTTGCACAGTCCATGATGGACCCACCGCCGATAGCAATCACCATATCGCAACTTTCAGATTGAGCTAAAGCAGCCCCATCTAAAGCAGTTGTAGTCAACGGATTAGCATCAACTTGATTAAAAAGGACATGGTCAATATGCGCCGCATCAAGCTTTGCCACAACACGGTCATACAAACCAGATTTTTTCGCACTACTGCGACCAGTTACAATGAGCGCTTTCTTGCCATAGGGTGCGGCAAAATCAGCAATATGATCTACTTTATTCCAACCAAATTGGATATTTACAGGTAAAAAATAAGAGAATTCCATGTGATAACCTCTTTTCTTTGAAAACTAGTTCTTAAAGTTATTGTAATGTATATTTGAGGGCGTGTAAAACCTCATAGGGCTTTCACCAGAAAACAGGTATACTAATAATAAGAGGGGGTATTTATATTTATAGAGGGAGAGACATCTATGAAATTTGCCATTAAACATTTATGGTCTTCGCTGCGGGACCTAGCAATGCAGTCGCCTATATTACTGGTATTGATTGCCGTATTTTCATGTACACCGTTGTATATTGAACAAGATTGGTTTGCCGAAATCGACATTAAGCTATACTCACTGTATTTCTTTATCGTTATATTACAAAGCTATATAACAAGAACCCGAAAGTTTTCCATTTTATATACCTTAGTAAGTATCGGAATCGGCGTTGGCCTTTATATGATTCACGAAAGCTACGGCTATGTGCGGGGTATTGAACTAGCTACGGAAAACATATCGTACCTATGGCTGTACTCCATGATTGCCTTGTATTTCACATCGCCTGGTGAACACTACATCGGTGAAATCATTAACCGCATCAAACGGATTGGCATCACCCTTGTTACGTCTACGCTATATAACATTGTTATCATCATGAGTTTATGGTTCTTCTTCATCATCGTGGACCAACCATTCAACTTTGAAGAAACCATTTTTAAGGTACTCGCATCCATTAATATATTCATTTGTCTATCTATGGTATGTTCTTACAAAGAGGATCCCGCAGGTCCTCCAGCGCCAAACTCATTTTTTACTGTTGTATTCGGCATCATCTTGCCTAAGGCGTCGATTATTACAGGCATTCTAGCTAATATCTATTTAGTCTTGATTCTGTTAGGGCTTCGAGAAGATACGCGTTTCTTCTATACCTACTATCCGTATGTAGCCATTTTCTACCTATTCTACTTGGCTAGCTTTAGATCCAGTGAAAGTAGCAGAACACAGCAAATCCTATGCTTCTTGTTCATTACACTAACTACACTGTGCTTAGTTCTTATCGGTAAACGTGTGATTAATGAACCAGTTCTCTGGCTCAATACGATTTACGTGAGTGCATTCAATTTAATCTTCTTAGTACACAATGTATATTCTCTTGTGAAGGGTTTAAAACCTTCTGTACACACAACAGTTATGGCTCTTGCCTTAGGTGCTGTTCTCTTGACGCCATTCATAGGCTATACAACGTATCGTGAATTTGTGACCTATACTAAAGTCGATGGCGAATGGCATGCAAGCCTACCAATAGCTGCTACCTTTGATTCTAACTTCACAGACTACGGCACACCATATGTACCTGTAGATGATTTAAAACTGCCAGATACAAATCCAACAAACGGCAGACGCGTCGAGTATATCAATTTTGATGCTTTGTCTGCACCAAAGGTTATCTCTATTGCAGGATACGATAAATACATTGAAAACATCGAGTTAATTGTATACGAACAAGATCTTAAAGAATACCAAGTAGAGTCTGCCAACTTCGACTCCATCTCCTTCAAGTTCCTCAACAACGGCCTTGATTTAGAGGTGTCTCTACCAAATGGAATAACAGAGGTGCATCATATTTATGATAAGTTCCTTACAGTCGATAAAACAGCTATCGATCCTGTCATTATAGAAGGCAATGGATATAAGCTATTGATTACGTCGTACTTCATAAACCAATTCGATACACGTAAACTTAAATTTAACGTACTTTATAATTAAGCATATAATACAAAATAGTAATAATTACAACATCATATATAATATGACAAAAGCAGTACCCCACAGGGTACTGCTTTTATTCATCGATCTAACTTGACTAGAATATGTTGGGCAAAATCTTGGGCCGCTTTAAAATCGTCTTCATTTGGATGTACTGCAGCTTGTTTGTGACGTGCATCGCGATCAGCAGATTGACCGTGGCTATGCCCTTTCGGGAACATCTTGTACATCATTTCGATAACCTTAGGATCTACCTTACCTTGGCAAATGAATGTTCCTACAGGCTCTATGCCATCGGGTAAACAATTTGCTGCATTGATTAAGCTCTCCTTAGCATGTGCCATTTGCGGTGGTACGCCAGCTGTAGCAAACAGAGCAATATGAGGGTTATGTAATATGCCTAGTACATCACGGGCCTCTTTATTAGCTGTCCCTTTATCCACCCAGAATCCTGCAAATACAAGATCGTAAGATGATAAATCGGACGGCACTTCTTTCATAGATACACATGGTGTACCTGCAGGCAATACGCTAGTAATAGCCTCTGCCACTTGTTTAGTATTTCCCGTAAGGGATGAATATATAACAATAGACTTCATGTCTTACCTCCTAATTAGTATATATCTATTATAGGACATATATAATAGTGGATTAATAAAATAAATCACACCGCTTTATATGAATAGAACCTAAAATATATACCAACAATAAGTTATTAGAAGAAAAACATAACACTATTTGTATGTGATTAATACATATATTATAAAATTCAAAATAAAGATTTTTTAGTATCTTAAAAACTTTAAATTGTTAATCAGTATTGCTATTCCTCACTTTTAATCCCTTGCAACTATTAAAGAGTTATCTATTACTCTGGTATCTATTTATCTAAGTTATAGATAAATAGATACCTTGTGAACTTACTTAATCAAATAACAATTCCTATTGGATTAAAATTCTTAATTTTTATCAGCTAGAAATACTATATATAGTGGTCCAATAAAAAAGACTCATTAGGGTTGTATGAATCACCTAATACCATGCGTTCATATTCACCTAGAATAAATTCTCTTTTAATCTTACGTTTCATCTCTTCATTGTTTACAATCATCATTATAGTGCCAATAAGACCCGCAAAATCAATATCTTTTAAAGCTTTTGTATTCCCGTAATAAGCTCGCACGGCATTAATAATTACGTTGCTGCCTGTAGCAATAATATTAGAATACTCTAATATTTTCATTGTTTTTACATGATGTAATTCTTTTTCCCGGTGATTCGTAGATGAACAAGTAAGCATATGTAAAGAACTAATGAGTATATTTATAAGATTAAAAATTTTATATGATATCCCAACCTTAATAATATCACCAGTACTAATATATTTAGTTAATTCTTCGGCATATTGATTATCAAGTATTAAATTAGCTCCTGGAATTTGTATCCCACAAGGTGTATAAAGATCTGTCCCTATATGAATAATCTGCTTTATTAATGCGGCCACAACAGAAGCCGCATCATTATCTAGTCTAGTAGCTGCCGCTTTTAAGCTTTCTATTGTAGAGCAAACATCTCCTATGCTAGGGTTTTTTAAGTTACTATCATATTCTACATGACAGGTAATAGGGATTGGTAATAAATCTTTAGATCTACAAGTAATCGTATTAGTGAGTATATTAGAAGTCCCTAGAATAAGACCTATAATAGGATCATGTCCAAATGTAGCAAAACGATGATTTGCCTCTTTAAAAAAGCCATGATTGATTCCCTTAAATCTTGTAGCATCATACGGAACACCTCGAGACGTACAAATTTGTATTAATGGTGCATAATAAGGACTCGGCCCAATATCTACTTGATTATTTACCCCGGCTAATAATTTTTCTTGTAACTTATGCAAATAGTTTTCTTTTGTATTACCAGTTCCTGCAGGCTCAACTTTTGCAAGAGTATTGATTACATAAATCCTAATGCATTGCAATGCAGTAGCAGCAAATAAAAATTTAACATCATGCCAGCCTAATGAAGTACGTTTAGAAAACTCTTCATCTAAATCCGTGAGTATATTCGATGTATTAATGGCAATAGATTTTAAACGCTCTACTTCTTTTTGTTCATCAGTTAAAGAACTAATCGTATTATCTAAAGCTTGCATTGTAGTATTTTTACGCTCTAGTAGTTTCTCAATGCTATTCATCCCAAATCACCTACACGCTCTTGATAATAAGCAACTACTTTTTCCTTTTCTGCTATTATAGAGATGCATTCATCATATATCTCTATAAGCTCTCGAGATTCTTTGTCGCCCTTATATTTTAAAGCATCCAATTCAGCTCTATGTTCAGAAATTTGCTTTTCCCACATAACTTTTGCTTTTTCAAAACCAAGATTCTCAATAGCTTTAATCTCTTCTTCTCTCTTTTTTATACCTGCTCTATCCAAATATCCATATCTATTAATCAGTCTACCTGCAATGAAACCAACACCAATTCCAATAGCACCAGGCACCCCACCTGCTAATCTACCAATACTACTTCCAGCAGCACCAATTACACCACTTCCCATAGTACTCGATAGGCCACTACCAATTCCTCCGATAGCACTAGTTCCCATTCCACTTATAATACTAGCTTCTTTATTTTTTGAGTTATATTGTTCTATCTCATCTTCTAATTTTATTTCATAAATTTCTTTATATCTTATGGTATCTTGTTCAAGCTTTTTTATATATTCAACCTTTTTGTCTATCAAACTACCAAATGTGTCCTTATCGAATGAATACTTTAATTTTAATTGTTCTGCACACGCTTGTGTCTCTGCAAGAATAGGTGCATAAATTCTTGCTGCTCGTTCTATCCCTCTTTTTTCAGCCTCTAACGCCACATCTTTTGGCTTGCACAATAACAATGACAATATCCTAATTGTAACTTCACTACCTACAAGTAAAGGTAACATACTATCGTCCCCTTTAAATATTAAATAAATACCAACATATTTACATTGCAAAACTTCTCTGTTGAGTTTATACGAAATACTCCAACAGTTATCTCCCCATACTCTCTTCTAATATTATATCTTATTCTATATTCTTTTTCATGTTTATTTCATAACAACTTCATATTAAATTAAATTTGAACACCACAAATATATAACTTTTTTACAATAAAAAGATATATCATTCAAAATCATCATATATACTCTTTATATAATACTTTCTAGCATTTATAACTATATCGATAAATTTAAGCATACCATATTTATAAATTTCTAAATGTCAATATTGAATGTATAGAATTTTTTCGCTATAATCGTAACATAATGTATAAGCTTAATAGGAAAACTACAACATATAGTAGTTTTCTTATTTTTCTGATTAGACTTAACTTAAAGATATTTTATACTTTTCAGTCTAATCTTATATATGTTTAGATTAACAGTTTTATTACTTTTAAGACTCAAGGGGAACAGTAATGGAGATTATGATCAAGAAACGGGATGGCCATTTCGAGCCTTTATCCGTTGAAAAAACGAAACGTATGATTGCCTTCGCATGTTTGGGGTTAGATTCTTGTGATCCACTAGAATTGGAAATGGATGCGAAGTTACAATTCGTTGATGGTATGACTACTAAAGAGATTCAAAAAACTTTAGTACAAACAGCTATCGAAAAGGTTATCTCTAAAAAAGATGATGGCTTCGGCAACCAAGTAAATAAAATGAATCAAGATTGGCAATTCGTAGCGGCTCGTCTATTCTTGTTCGACCTCTATAAAGAAGCGGCTATCACTCGCCGCTATAAAGCATTCGGCTATGGCAACTTTCCAAATCTTGTACACATGCTTGTAGAAGAAAAAAAATACGCAGACTTCTTCGTTACGGAATATACAGCTGATGAATTACAAGAGTTAGGCGATTACATCAAACCTAAACGAGATTACCTCTTCAACTACGAAGGCCTTAAATTATTAGCTGACCGTTACTTGGTAAAAGGCTTCAACAAAGAAATCTTTGAGTTACCTCAAGAACGTTTCATGGCTATCGCTATGCACTTAGCATTAGTAGAAGGCGAAAACAAAGTAAAATACGCTAAGAAATTCTACGATTTGATGAGCCAATTAAAAATGACAACAGCTACACCTACATTAGCAAATGCGGGCACACCATTCCATCAATTGTCCTCTTGCTTCATCTCTGGTGTAGATGACAACTTATGGTCCATTTACGACGTAAATAGCAAGTTCTCTCGCGTATCTAAACACGGCGGTGCTCTTGGTATCTACCTTGGCAAAGTTCGCGCATTGAACTCCGATATCCGCGGTTTCAAAAACTCCTCTGGTGGCGTTATTCCTTGGATTCGTTTGTACAACGATACAGCTGTTGCCGTTGACCAATTGGGTAAACGTAAAGGCGGCGCTACCGTAACACTTGATATTTGGCACAAAGACTTCTACGAGTTCGTAGAGCTTCGTACTAATAATGGTGATGACCGTCGTAAAGCACATGATATCTTCCCTGCTATCTCCGTTCCAAACATCTTCATGGAACGTATGATCGGCCGTGAAAACTTCACCCTCTTCGATCCTCATGAAATCTTGGCTGTAAAAGGCTATGCTCTAGAGGACTTCTATGACACAGACGATAACAAAGAGTTCACGAAACGTTACCTTGAATGTGAACAAGATCCGAACTTACATGGCATCGAAGTACCAGCACTAGACATGATGAAAAAAATCATGCGCTCTGCTGTTGAAACTGGTACACCTTTCATCTTCTTCCGCGACACTGTAAACGCTGCAAACCCTAACAAACATGCAGGTATGATTTACGCATCTAACTTGTGCCATGAAATTGCACAAAACGTTGGCTTCACAAACCTTGCTGAAGAAATCATCAACGAAGACGGCACTATCACTACTAAAACAAATACAGGCGACATGGTTACATGTAACTTGAACTCCATCAGCCTTGGTCGCATTTCTGACGAAGAATTAGAAGAAAATATTGCCCTTCAAATCCGCATGTTAGACAATGTTATTTCTATCAACCAAGCTCCAGTACCAGAGTCTCGTATGACATCTGATAAATACCGCGCTATTGGTCTTGGTACTTCTGGTTACCACCACTACCTTGTAAACCACGATATCCAATGGGAGTCCGATGAGCACATTGAAGTAGCGGACAAATTGTTCGAAAACATCGCGTACTATGCTATCAAAGCTTCTATGGAGTTGGCGAAAGAAAAAGGTGCATACCCTGCGTTCAAAGGTTCCGAATGGGAAACTGGTGAATACTTCACACGTCGTGGCTACACATCCGATCGTTGGAAACAATTGGCTGCAGACGTTGCTAAATATGGTATCCGCAATGGTTACTTGATGGCTGTAGCTCCTACTGGTTCTACTTCCAACATTGCGAATACTACAGCTGGTATCGACCCTATCTTCAAAAAATTCTTCATCGAAGAAAAGAAAGGTTCTTTCACACCAAAAACTGCACCAGATTTGAACAACAAAACATTCTGGCTCTACAAAGAGGCGCATACAATCGACCAACAATGGTCCATCAAAGCTTGTGGCGTACGTCAACGTCATATTGACCAAGCACAATCTTTCAACTTGTATATCACTCCTCAAATGAAAGCAAAAGAAATCCTCGACCTTTACGTTGAGGCCTACAAACAAGGTATCAAAACAATCTACTACATCCGTAACCAATCTCTTGAAATGGATGAGTGCACAAGTTGCTCCTCTTAATAGTTAAAAATATCATTGCTATATTTTACAAAAACTATACACTATAAGTAGAGAGCACTAAACTCAGGAAAGATACTTTCACCAATATTATAAATCTGATGACGACCTATAGCAGTATAGGTCGCATCGTTGTATAAAGGAGTCCTACTATGGATAAAAAACTGATTTTCAACGAACATGGTGAACGTGGCACGCAATCTATGATTGGCGGCAACACCACAAACCTTCGCGAATGGAACCGGATCAAGTACGACTGGGCGAACCAAATGTATCGTACAATGCTCAACAACTTCTGGATTCCTGAAGAGATTTCCTTGAACGAAGACGTTAAGCAATTCCCATACTTAACAGATTACGAACGCCGTGCATTCGACAAAATTATTGCATTCTTGAACTTCCTTGATTCCATTCAATCTGAAAACTTGCCTAACTTGAGCCGTTATATTACAGCATCTGAAGTGGCATCTTTATTGAATATCCAAGCATTCCAAGAAGAAATTCACGCTCAAAGTTATTCCTACATTTTGGACACTGTTACAAATCCTATTACACGTGACAAAATTTATGACGAATGGCGTACAGATAAAACATTACTTGCTCGTAACCGCTTCATCGCCGATGCATACCAACGTTTCAGTGATGATCCTAACGAAGCAAACCTTATCCACACAATCATCGCCAACTATATCTTAGAAGGTATTTACTTCTACTCTGGTTTTAGCTTCTTCTACACATTGGCACGCCAAGGTAAAATGACAGCTACATCCACTATTTTCAAATATATCAACCGCGACGAAGTAACTCATCTTGTATTGTTCCAAAACATCATCCGCGAGTTACGCCGTGAACGCCCTGACTTGTTCACACCTGAACTGGAAGCAAAAATCACTGACATGATTCGCCAAGGTGCAGAAAACGAAATCGCTTGGGGTCAATACATCACTGATGATAAAATCCTCGGCCTTAACAACGTTCTTATCGAACGCTACATCAAATACCTTGCCAACATCCGCTTAGAAGCAATCGGCTTGCCTCATCTATACCCTGAAATCAAGGACAATCCAATGGAATGGATTGAAAGCTTCTCCAACTTGAATAGCACAAAAACTGACTTCTTCGAAGCAAAAGTTACAAACTATACAAAAGCAGCGGCATTTGATTTCGATGATTTAGAATAATAAAAAAATGATAAAAGAAAAAGTGATTCTCACGATGGGAGAATCACTTTTTTCATTATAAAGGTTATTCAGTTAATAACGGTTAGCCAGCTGTATATGGGCCGAATCGACCTGCAAATAGATAGGAACCCATTTTACCAAGTTTGGCAGCAAAGATAGAAGCTACGATACCTAAAATAATCATAATCCATGCGTTATCAGCATTTACACCGTTAGCAATAGCG